>DAOVYP010000346.1 GCA_030635565.1 Spirochaeta sp.
AAGAGAAGTATCGCCTGAAAATCCAGCGCTACGAAGCACTGATCGAGATTTTGAACGCCTTCAGCTTGCCGGGCTCACCGGGGACACTGGAAGCCGAAGATGCCGGACAGTATAGAGAGGAGTAGCAATTCATGTTTGATGGAGCGTACCGCGGAAGATTGTTGCGTATCGATCTTACTTCTCGACGGTCGACGATAGAAACGATTCACGAGAAGTACATAAAAACACTGCTCGGGGGCCGAGGGCTCGCCGCTAAATATTACTACGATGAAATCCAACCGGATTCAGAACCCTTCGACAACACCAACAAATTGTTCTTCTTCACCGGTCCTCTCACCGGGCTACCCTTGCCTTCCACGACCAAGTTTCAGCTGGCCACCAAATCACCTGAAACACGAATGTATCTGTGCTCAAACAGCGGCGGAGATTTTGGACCTCAGCTGAAAGCTGCCGGCTTCGACGGTATGATCATAGAAGGACAAGCCAAGGACTGGACCTATCTCCTTATCCAGGACGACAAGATTGTCTTTGAGAATGCAAGTGCATGGAGGGGATACTCTACCGAACAAACCCGTCAGGAACTTCAAAATGCGTTGGGAGGGCACCGTGGCGGTGTTCTTTCGATCGGCCCGGCTGCTGAGAAGCTGGTTCGCATTTCTTACATAAATGTCGACACCCGAGCATTCGGCAGAGGCGGGGCTGGAGCCGTTCTGGGATCAAAGAAGCTGAAGGGAATCGCTGTCAGAGGCACAGGGGAGATCCCCGTAGCCGACCAGGTTAAAATCAATGAAATCAGAAGGGCTGCCATACAACAGCTGAAAACTTCCCGAGCCAACCACACGAAGTATGGAACACCCCAATATATCGAAGTGATCAACGAGCTTGGATGCATGCCGACCCGGAACTTCCAAACCGCCTTCTTCGAAGAAACCGACAGAATCGATGCCCACATGATGCGGTCACAGTACTGGAAAAAAAATTACGCCTGCTACCGTTGTCCGGTTGCCTGTGGAAAGGTATGCGTGGTGAAAAACGGGCCGTATAAGGGAGCAAGGGCCAGGACGGAGTTTGAAACCATCGGACTCCTAGGACCAAACTGCGGCATTGCAGATTTCGGGGCGATTGTTAAGGCAAATCAACTCTGTGACGAAATCGGGTTGGATACCATGTCAACAGGAAATGCGGTGGCTCTGACGATGGAGTTGTTCGAACGGGGATTGATCAGCACGGCTGACACCGATGGAATCGATGCACGATTTGGAAACGCCGAAGCACTTCTCGCTATCATAGAGCTCATCGGTAATCGTAAGGCGATCGGAGACCTTCTGGCCGAAGGAATGCATCAGGTACGCAGGCAGAAGCCCGAGTGGAGTCCCTATATTCTCGAGGTTAAGGGAATGCCCTTCGCTGCCTATGAGCCCAGGGGATTCCACGGCAACGGACTCACCTATGGAACTTCTAACCGCGGCGCCTGTCACAACGTGGGGGGATGGACGATCCGCGCAGAGCTTCAGAGCGGACAGTACGACCGCTATGCCTTGGAGGGTAAGGGCGAGCTGGTAAGAACCATCCAGGACAACCGAGCCTATGTAGACAGCCGGGGCTTGTGCACGGTGGTACGGGGATCCTTGGGATTCTCCGACAATCCAAAGGGCGAGGTGATGAAGGCCGCGACGGGGTATGATTTCATGCCCGAGTTGATGGATATTGGAGCCAGGGTGTACACACTCGAGCGCCTGATTCTGAACCGAGAAGGAATCCGCCGGAGGGATGATCTGCTGCCGGAGCGAATCACAAACGAAGCAATTCCAAGTGGTCCCACCAAAGGCCGAATACTCACCCAGGATATGTATAGTATAATGTTGGATGAGTACTATCAGGCCCGAGGTTGGAGCCAAGACGGTGTTGTTCAAGATGATACTATTGAGAGGCTTGGCTTGGAAGGCCTGGTCGAGTAGGTTTTGCCTCTCTGAGGTAGTGCCTGCGAAGGTAATGAATGGGGCATGTGGAGATAATCACCCCAGGGAGACGACTATCGACAGACCAGAATTCATCAATGTTCGGATCAAGTACCTCTCAGCCATCAGGGATAAAACCAACAGGAGGCGAGAGGAAGTTCAATTTCCCCGCGGAGCGACACTCGCGGATGTAGACAGCTGGATCCGGAACAGGCACTCGCTTTCCCTTCGGGACAGAAGGATTATGGCCACTTTGAATGGGAAAGGATGGATGCAGTTACCAGAGAGAATAGAAACACCGCTGGTCGATGGAGACGAAATTGCTCTGTTCCCCATTCTTTCTGGAGGATAAACAGCCATGCAATCAGGAGCCAGGCAAATGACCGAGAACAAACCAAATAGTATTATGAAACCCTTTGGAGTTGACTTCGATCTTTTCGTACGACGGGGGGGTTGAGAGAATAGGAACATGGCTGAGAACACCTTATTCGTAGAAGAGCGCAAGATGAAAATCCTCGAGTTTATCGAGGAACATAAGAAGGCGACGGTCGCGCAATTATGCGATCAATTCAAAGTATCCAGCGCAACAATCCGCAACGACCTCAAAGATTTGGAGAACGCAAAACTGCTCATCCGCACCCATGGGGGTGCGATGGTGAAGAGTAAAACAGGTTTGGAGCTGAATTCTCATCAGAAGCAGATACAAAACCTTGAAGCAAAACGAAAGATCGCTGAAAGGGCAATCGATCTGATCGAGGACGGTGACACCATCATTCTCGACACGGGTACTACGGCTTTGGAATTGGCTCGACTGGCGGATAAAAGGAAGGATATCACCGTCGTAACCAACGATTTAGTCATCGCTCTCCTGCTCGAGGAATCTACCAGTGCCAATGTGATGTTCATGGGCGGACTTCTGAGGAGGAAGTTTCACTGCACCATAACCTCCGGTCGCGCCTGGGACTCGGTTCTATCGGGTTTGACCGTGGACAAGGCCTTCATGGGCGTAAACAGTCTCTCCATCGACAAGGGAGCTACCACCCCTGACATACATCAGGCGGAAACGAAAAGGGAGATGATCTCGATTGCGGTTAAAGTCATCCTCCTTTGCGATAGCAGCAAGATCGAGAAAAACTCCTTTGCTCAATTCGCCGACCTCGAGCGGATTGACACGGTGATCACCGAAAACATCAGAGAGAGTGAGAAGAGAAAGTTCGAGGAACGGGGAATCGAGATTATTGTAGCCGGGTAACCTGCTCGACCTCAGCCAGCTTCACGGGGCGTCCTTCTGCAGCCGCCGAATTGCTGCTGCACTTCCCAGCTCTGGTTGGCGTACCTCGAAGCACACCGATGTCCTGGTGTTGTTCTTCTTGACCACCTCCAGCATCCTCTTCGACTCTTCGTAACTCAGGGCGATGGGTTTTTCAATGATCAAAGATTTGCCTGCCTCGCTTGCCAGAATTGTCTGCTCTAAAGTGAAGGAAAGAAGGCGTACAAAGATCGACAACCTCCACATCGGGATCGGTAAGGAAATCCTCGAAATCGCCGTACGTTGCCATACTA
>DAOVYP010000113.1 GCA_030635565.1 Spirochaeta sp.
ATCTCTGCTACTCTTGACGGAACGGGTACAAGCCGGCGTTCCTTTGTCTTAGTAGGACCTAATCCCCCTCGGTCGGTGTAAGAGTACCAAACATCAACATGAGTCCCGTGCCATGTCTCAGACGTGATTCCTCTGATCTCACCTAACCGCATACCCGTCGCAGCGGCAAGGCAGTTGCAGACATAGTAGAGCGGGTTTGACCAGTTCTTCTCCTCTAAAAGGATAATAGCTTCCTCAAGAGTTAAAAGATCCCGGGCAAACTTGTCTACAGAGAAGGGTTCCACCCGATCCATTGGATTTACATGGATAATACCTCGCCGATAAGCTACTTTTAGCATAATCTGCATAACGCCCCGGATATTATTAATTGTCTTGTTCGCCAAATTCTTGTCCTTTAGCGAGAACATCCACTGCTCAAGGGTATCAGGTGAGATTCCATCGATAGGAGTTCTTGAGAAGTAGGGAGTTATATGCCTGTCAAGTATCTCCCGATTACGAATAGCGGTGTCTTTCGCAATACCGGGCTTTTTCTCAGACGATCTAACAAGTTTTCTCTTGATATATGGGCATGAATCCCATATCCACCAGTCAGAGGCATAATTCCCGAAAAGGTTGCTCTTTGAAGGCAAGAGATTGCCTTCCTCTAATAGTTTCTGACAGAACGCATTCGCAGCGGTTTTTGACGTTTGCCCAGTTGATTTGGGAGTAGTTCTCCGACCGAACTCATCATAAGTCCGGTAGTAATAAACAGTCTTACCGGAATCTAGCTTTCTGGGATATATGGTGAACTTCTGACGATATCTTGGCATATCGTTATGGTCACATTCTGGTCACATTGAGTCAAGTGGAAAAATTAAACCCCTACGTTGTAGGGGTTTAATAATGGAGGTGGCGGGAATCGAACCCGCGTCCGAAAGGTCAGGAACCGCACATCTACAGGTTTAGTCGGCCGGTTGGTTTTCGTGCACGGGGTAGGCGGTCGACGACCGTCCGTGCCTTATCCCGATGAATGTCCCTGAACAGCCTCGGGCCGAAGCTCAGGTAAGTCCCGGTTTGTGTCGGAGCATCCGGTCCTCAGAACGGCGTACCGGAGATCCGTGGTTACGATTTACGCAGCCATGGCGAGAGCGCCGTCGAATTCGACAACGATCTCATCTTCTTTTTTGGCACTTGAAAGTGTGCGCTAGTTTTAGGAGTTGGCGCTCCACCTGCAGTACGACCCCCGTGGTCCTCCCGTCGAAACCAGGGCACCCCCGATTACATGTAAAAAATACTCCTCTATGTGGAGCCAGTCAAGATTGCCGGTAAGGGTTCAGCCCGATCAGCCCCCCCTCTTCCCAATTCTCTATTCTTAATTCTCCATTTCCTACTCAACGTACCCGGTATTCCCGGTCCAGATCGCGCTGTAAGTCACGTTGTTTGATGGTGTCCCTTTTGTCGGCCAATCTTTTACCTCGGCAAAGTCCCACTTCCACTTTGACATACCCTTTGCTCAGGTAGAATTTCAAAGGGATCAGTGTGATGCCTTTTTCATTGACCCGTCGCTCGAGTTTGTGGATTTCTTTTTTATGAGCGAGAAGTCGTCTGGGGCGGTCACTTTCGTGATTGAAGACTCCGCCGTGGCTATAAGGGGTAATATGAAGGTTACGAAGCCAGAGCTCTCCTTCCCTTATATCAACAAAAGCGTCGGTAAAACTGAAATGAGCCGATTTGATGGATTTCACCTCGGTCCCCTGAAGTTCAATTCCACATTCGAGGGAGTCTTCGATGGAATAGAGAAAGCGTGCTTTGCGGTTGTCTCCCAGTAAACCCGGTGTTCCGCCTTTTTTCTTTTTCTTTTTCGCACCCATAACGGGCAGGATATTGTCACGCCGGGGCGCCAGAGGTCAACTGACAAAGTCTAATATCCAGAGGACTCAGAAAGTGCTATTCAACAGATTCAAGAACAAGACGGAATCCTATTACGGGACTGGTGCGAAAGGCAGGAAGACCGCCGCGAACTGCTGAGGGGAAGGCCAGGTTCTTATCTATATATGCTCCGCCCCGAACCGGACGTTCAGGAGATGCGAGGCTGTCATCAGGACTTTGATATGATGATGTGCCGTCATCCGGTCGGAAACGGTTCTCATTAAATCGATATGGATTCTGAGCCCATTCACGCACATTTCCGGCCATTCCCCTGATTCCAAGAGTACCGAGATCCGCTGAATCGGCAGCTTTCATTCCAGAGGGAAGCTCAGCTGTGTTTTTCGGAATTTCACTCAGACGTGCCGCCACTTCCCACTCATCTTCGTAAGGAAGCCTGGCCCTCCTCCCGGTGGCCTTGAGGAAACGGTCTGTAAACCATTCGGCATAAGCGACGGCAGCGTACCAGGAGACTTCAGTCACCGGGTCACGTCCCGATCCGGGGGCCGGACCTGAGATACTCCAGGTAGACAGATATCCTTCATCTGCCAGGGTTTCGGCAACTAGTCCATCACGGTTTTCGAGGGACCAATCAGGATTCAAAGCCGTAAAGGCGGCGAATTCTTCATTGGTGACTTCTCCGGTTGATATGAGAAATGCCTCAACGAAGGCATTTACGGGAACAGCGCCGGAGCGGGGATGATACCCTTCGGCGACAACTTCCAGATCACCGATCGGGGCTGTCATCTCGGGAATTGAGACAAAAGATGAGTTGCCGTAAATTTTCACTGGAAAAACCTGCGCCGTTACGGCATCGGCATAGATGCCTTTTGCCTCTGAAATCAGGATCGCCATCCCGGTAGAATCTTCAATCCCGATATTCTGCAGGCCGATGACATTCAGCCGTTCTTCACTCACAATTTCCAGAATGGCTGTGTATTGATCGGGCTGGGCCGATGAGGTAAGTGCAATATCATTGAGGAACGCCGTTATATTACCGGCTCCGGCCGGTGCTCCGGCCGATTTGAGCATGAATTGCGCCCGAAGAATATCGGCGAGATGACGTTCGTCGATTGCCAAAGGAAGTACTGTCGCGAGCAGATCCCGCCCCGGATCATATCCTCCCTGAAGAACATCCCTGGCTGTCAGTGTCAGGACAGGCGGAATGGCATACCGCTTCCGTTCAGGTCCGGTAGCCGCCCAGGCGGCGAATTCAACGGCCCCATGGGCCAGATAATCAAAACCTTCAATGGGATGAAGAAATACCGTCATTTTGTCTTTCAGAGGCAGCAGCCGGGATGCAAATATTCGGCCGCGAACTTCAATAATTCGGTAGTCCGGTTCGAAACCCGTTCTTTGAACGGTCAGTTCCCTTGATCCCTGTGTGACAAAAATCTCCTCACCGGTGGAACCGAGTCTGATGCCGTCGACGATAACAGAGGCATCGGATGGAAGACTTTCAACGGTCAGAAACGTGCCGTTTTTTCTCATACCCGGAAGAATCAGGAACAGAAAAAAGACAGCTATTATGATAAGTCCCCATACCAGCGGGACATAAGTCCGCGGCTTAATGCCGAAAACAGGCTTGAGCCTGACGACTATACTTTCAAGAGGAGCCGATTCTTTTGTTTTTTTCTTTTTGGCGGACATGATAAGGATTATAGGTTCGGTTGAAAACTGTGGTCAATAATGCTTCCCGTTGATAGGATATGGTCGTGAAAGCAGAAATACACCCCGATTTCCTCGATCGTCTTCAGATCTGGACGGAAACACTCCTGACCCGCAGAGCCAGGAAACTGGAAAAGAAGAAACGCAGACAGAAACGGCGCGGCACGGTGATGGAATGGGTAGACGCCTTTCTGTGGGCCGTCATGGTAGTCCTGCTGCTGAATCAATATCTTCTCCAGGCTTATCAGATCCCATCCGGATCCATGCGCCATACCCTGATTGGCGGGATCGATCCTTACAGCGGACGAATGAGCACCAGCGACCGTATATTTGTCGATAAAATTACATTCGGACCGGAACTGCTTCCCGGAGTCGGAAAACTTCCCGGTTTCAGAGATTCGCGGCGGGGTGAGGTTATAATTTTCGAGAATCCTGAGTATGAAAGTCCCTCCCTTGTGCATGAGATTGCCCAAAGGGTTCTCTACATGGTGACCCTATCTCTTGTCGATCTCAATCGGATCATTGGAGGAGAGACAGCTCACCAGTTTCTGATCAAACGACAAGTCGCCGAAGACGGAGACCGAATCCTGTTCCGACGGGGAGAACTTTACTTCCAGCCAAGGGGTGAATCCGCTTTGATCCACGAGGATGGATTCAAGGTGTTCACCGCGCAGGAATATGGAAATCACCTTCTCCTCGATTCCGGTTACTATGACAAACTGGCTGCGACGGTAAAAGCCATTCATCTTGAACGTGCGGGTCTCGCAGTTGATCGTGAATTGGCTGACCAGGCTGCAGTCAACTGGGTTTCATCCCTGAAAAAAACGGTGGTGGATCAATATGAAATGGAAAGGCTGGAAGCCGGTATTTACAGGACTCTGTATCCGCATAACGAAATTGCCGCATTTGCAGACGCAGTATATGAAATGGGCATATATGTTCCTGAAGACTGGCTGCTCCCTTTGGGTGACAACAGGAGTGATTCTCTGGACGGTCGATATTTCGGCCCGATTCCCTCTGATAAAATTCTCGGACGGGCCCTTTTCAAGTATTGGCCGATGGGGCGTATCGGCGGAATAAGGTGATTCCCACTTCCCGCTCCCGGCTGTCATATAAAGATCGTCGAAGTCATCAAAAACAGAGATTCCGTTTTGTCGGCGTCGTCCTTCTGGTTCTGGTATTTTACCTGCTTTTCTCAACTGTTGTGGCGGAGCCCTGGATGCTTGATACCGATTCGATGAAGCCTGGATATCAGGCAGGTTCCAGGGTTCTTGTACATCCGTATTGGTTCAGGAACAGCAAAGGCGACTTGAGGCGGCCTCCTCGTCGCGGCGATCTGATAACTCTGATGCCTCCATATATCAAAGATGAAGCCTGGTATTTTAAAATTGTCAATCCTGTCCTCCGGCTTTTTACTTTTCAGAAAGTGAATCTCGGGCATGGTATCAGGGAGGATTGGGAAAACGACCGGATGTTCAAGCGCGTCATCGCCGTACCCGGTGATACGATTCGTCTTGAAGGTTCCATAGCCTATGTCAAGGGAGCCGGCGAAGATTTTTTCATCAGTGAGTTCGAGATGAGTGGTATCGGTTACGACCTTCAAATCTCCGAATTACCTGATGGGTGGACACCTGACATGCCGCTTTCCGGAACTATGGAAGCCGTTCTACTGGGGGACGGCGAGTATTTTGTTCTCGGTGACAATCGTTCCTCTTCAAATGATTCCAGATACTGGGGACCGGTTTCCGCAGAATATCTCCGGGGAAGGGTCTTTTTCTCATATTGGCCTTTACGTTCATTTGGCAAACCTCACTGATCTTTCGCTCTACATTCATATCCCCTTCTGTGTAAAACGCTGCCGTTATTGCGACTTCTACAGTGAAACAGGAGCTGGAGTTGAACTCATCGATAAAACCCTGAATGCTCTGTTATTATCCCTGGATGTATCAATTCGCCGCCTCAAACCGGAAAATATCGGTACTGTATTTATCGGCGGAGGTACGCCGAGCATCATAGCTCCTGCATCTCTTGATCGATTTCTCAGGATATTGAATTCGCGAATCGGAAAGGTGAGTGAATTCAGTGTTGAAGTGAATCCGGAATCACTTTCCAGAGATTTACTGGAAGTTCTCTCTGCTAATAATGTGAATAGAATCAGTATGGGTGTTCAGACATATGATGCCGATCTGCTCTCGTGGCTGGGTCGCCCTGCCGGTGTCGAGGCTCTGGACCGGGCCGACAACATGTTGGAGAAGTATTGGCAGGGACGTTTGAGCCGTGATCTTCTTGCTTCACTGCCGGGTAAACCTGACAGACTCCAGAAAGATCTGAATCGAGCCCTTATCGGAGAACCGGGACACCTGTCACTTTATGAGTTGACCGTAGAACCCGGGACACCCCTTGCCGGCAGCCTGGAAGATCTGAAGCAACTGCCTGATGAACAATCGGCACTGGATGAATGGTTCACGGCTATGAGTTTTATGGCGGAACGAGGTTATGATCGATATGAGATTTCCAATTTTGCCCGTAAAGGAGATGAGTCACGGCATAATCTCACCTACTGGCGAATGCGCCCCTATCTCGGCATCGGACCGGGGGCTGCTTCAACAGTTCCACTGGACGATAGAATTATTCGAAGGCAGGAAAAACGGGATCTGATTTCCTGGTTATCTAACCCCACAGGTTCTTATACTGAATCGATTCTGACATCAGAAGAACTGGCTCTCGAACACTTCATGATGGGACTGCGTACATCAGAAGGACTGTCGGTAAATCGATTCCGGGCCGTTTTCGGGATGGAACCGGCGGAAGCTGTACCCTGTACCGTAGACAGATGGGTGAGTTCCGGCATGCTGATTTCGGATTCAGCATCACTCAGGCCGACAAGCGAGGGTATGGATCTTCTGGAATCGGTTCTCAGTGACATTGCCGTCGAATCCGGCAAGACCCGGTGGCCGGATCTTTGCCTGTGGCCCCAGCCTTGACCCCTCTTCCGGGGCCGTGATAATCTTTTTTAATATATTTCATTTGCCCAAGAGGATCTTTCGAAAATCGTGGATTTGGGTCGCATGAAAGGCCCGGCGGAGCACGGAAAGCGCAGTGCAGCAGAGCTACATGACCTGGTCGGTTGCATACAACCTGCTCGGCCATGCATCCAGTGTCATTTCGAGCCCCGTCGAACGCCGCATGCAGGCCAAAGGCGCATTTTTAAAAGAGCCTCCAATAAAAGAATAATACTCGTGCCGTTGAAAGGAGTCTCCTATGTCAGGCCATAGCAAGTGGCATACAATCAAGCACAAAAAAGGCGCCAACGACGCCAAGCGAGGAAAGCTATTCACCAAGATCATCAGAGAGATCATGGTTGCGGCCAGAACAGGCGGAGGGGATCCCAACGCCAATGCAGGATTGAGAACGGCACTTCTCAAAGCTAAAAGCGCCAACATGCCCAAAGACAACATCGAGCGAGCTATAAAAAAAGGAACCGGGGAATCAGGTGATATCGAGTATCACGAGATGGTTTATGAAGCCTACGCTCCCGGCGGAGTTGCGCTGCTAATAGATGTTCTGACGGACAACAGGAATCGA
>DAOVYP010000010.1 GCA_030635565.1 Spirochaeta sp.
AGGGCGACCACCTGACTGTATAATTCACCGCATCATCGAGGATTTCACGACGAATGTCCCAGCGATCCTGCACCTGCGGCAACTTAAATGGATGTCCCGTCAGGAATGACGGCCCTTTTAAGTATGATGATAACCCCTTCACGTATCATATACCCGTCATAATCGCCGTCTTCACGTTCTTTCTTGTCCACGCCGATCCGGCAGCCTTTTCCTATACGTGTGTTCTTGTCGATGATGGCGCCCTTAATCATGGTTCCCTCGCCGATTCCGTAATTCGGGATGTGTTTTTTTGCGTTGTCGGCTTTCTCTGCCTCGGTTTCGTAGAAATCCGCACCCATGGTATAAACCCCATCCAATGTCGCGCCGGACTCGATGATGGTTCTGATACCGATGAGGCTGCGTGTGATGTAAGCATCGGTAATAATGGAACCTTCCGATGTGATACTGTTTTTCAGTGTGCTTGAATTGATCTTGGTAGGGGGAAGATCCCGCCTGTGAGTGTAGAGGGGATTTCCCTGATCGTACAGATTGAATTTCGGGACCTGTGCACCCAGGTCCAGGTTCGCTTCATAAAAACTGCGTACAGTTCCGATATCCTCCCAGTAGCCCCGGTAGATATACGCCATGACGTCGCCGCTGCCGATGGCCTCAGGAATAATCTCCTTGCCGAAATCTGCCCGATCATTGTCCAGGGCCTTTTCCATGACATCGGCATCGAAGATGTAGATGCCCATGGATGCCAGATATTGCCTGCCGCCCGTACGATCTTCCCCGGTCATGTTTTTTTCGGAAATTTTGTATTCATCGATATTCTTGTCAGGACCCGGTTTTTCCAGGAATGCATCAATGCGGTTTTTATCGTCTGTACGGAGTATCCCCAGATCATCTGCATCGGAACGGGAGACCGGTGTGGTCGCGATGGTCACCTGGGCACCTGAATCCAGATGCTGCTTCATATAGGCTTTAAGGTCCATCCTGTAGAGCTGATCTCCCGAGAGGATGATGTAGTGACTTGGATTATGAACCCGGAAATGTTCCAGGTTTTTCCTCACTGCATCCGCGGTACCACCGTACCAGCCTTCATGAGTAAAGGTTTGATCGGCCGCGAGGATTTCACAGAAATCCTGGCTGAAGGGATCGAAATTATAGGTTCGTCCGATATGCAGATGAAGACTGGTTGAATTGAATTGCGTCAGTACATAGATACGACGGAATCCCGAGTTGATGCTGTTGCTGATGGGAATATCCACCAACCTGTACTTTCCGCCGAAAGGGCATGCCGGCTTGGCCCTGTCTTTCGTCAGAGGATACATCCGGGTTCCTTTGCCGCCGCCGAGAATAATTGTCAAAACATCGCTCATGATTTCGCCTCTCATTTCATCCTAAAGTCACCGGACCGATTGCGCCAGTCCCGACACCCCTTACATAATACCCCATGGCCCTACGCGAATTATTGGATAAATTGAAAAAAGATGTGTCCTTCAATGAAAACGTGACGGGATGGTCCGTCATTCCTGCCCGTGAAGGTCAATATGAAGACCTTCCCCTGGATATTTCACCTGTGCTGACCGATGCCCTGGCATCCAAAGGCATCAACCGGCTCTATTCCCATCAGGCGGAGAGTTGGCGTCGAATCCGCTCAGGACGTGACACCATTGTCGTGACTCCCACCGCATCGGGTAAAACTCTCTGCTACAATCTCCCGGTGATACAGACCCTGCTTGAGGACCCTGCTTCCCGGGCACTCTTTCTTTTTCCCACCAAAGCTCTCAGTCAGGATCAGCAGGCGGCGTTGAACGATATTGTCCTGGATGCCGAGATACAGATTCCCATATACACCTTTGATGGTGATACACCTTCCTCGATCCGTATGGCGGCACGACAGGGTGGGCGTATCGTCATCACAAATCCGGATATGCTTCACACAGGGGTGCTTCCCAACCATACGAAATGGATCGAGTTCTTCCGGAATCTGAAATATATCGTTCTTGATGAACTCCACACATACACCGGTGTTTTCGGTTCCCATATGGCCAATCTTATGCGAAGGCTCTTCCGGGTCTGCCGCTTCTATGGTTCTGAACCAGTGGTGATCGGTACCAGCGCCACCATTGGGAATCCAGGCGAACTGGCCGAAGCACTGATCGGCCGCCGTTTTGAACTTGTTGATGGTAACGGCGCTCCGGCGGGTGAAAAACATCTCATCCTGTATAACCCGCCGCTGGTGGACCAGGTGCAGGGAATCCGTCGGGGGGTGGTTCTGGAATCCCGTCGATTGGCGCTCAGGTTGCTCAAGGCCGGTGTGAAAACCATCGTATTCACCCGCAGTCGCATCCATGCGGAACTTGTTTCCGCTTATATCAACGAAAGCCTTGCAAACATGTATAACGACAATCATAGAATCCGTGTCGAGTCCTACAGGGGCGGATATCTGCCCAATGAGAGGCGATCTGTTGAGAAAGGGTTGCGGGACGGTTCAATCCAGGGGGTGGTTTCCACCAACGCATTGGAACTCGGAATCGATATCGGTGGACTGGATGCCGCAGTTCTCGCCGGTCTTCCCTCTTCTGTGGCATCTGCCTGGCAGAGGGCTGGACGAGCAGGCCGCTCAGGGGATGTTTCGGTCGCTATCATGGTGGGCTCTTCCAGTCCCACCGATCAATACCTGGTACGTCACCCGGACTATTTTCTGTCCCGGTCTCCCGAATCGGCTTTTGTTGATCCTTCCAACCTCTATATCCTTTCGGATCATCTGAAATGCGCCGCCTTTGAACTGCCGTTCGAAGAGGGAGAGGATTTCGGCGGTGATCCGACGGATCTCCTGGGATATCTCGAGGAACAGGGTGTGCTGCGGCATACTTCGGAACGTTGGTTCTGGTCCGACAGGTCCTATCCTTCCGAACGTATTTCTCTGCGCGGGGGAGGGGAGGGAAACGTCGTTATCGTGGACCAGACCAGGGGGCGAAACATCGTTATCGGTGAGATGGACAGCCATTCGGCCAGGGAGATGCTTCATGACGAAGCCATCTACCTTCATCGAGGCGAACAGTACCAGGTGAAGAAACTCGATCTGGAAAATCATCATGCATACGTGGAAACGTCGGAAGTGAATTACTACACCGACGCCCTGGTGAAAAGCGATATCAAGGTGCTGGAGGAAGACCGGCGCAGAATGGTGTCAGGGTTGGAGGAACGCCTGGGTGACCTCCTGGTGCGCAGCGAGGTGGCCAAGTATAAAAAGATACGCTTTGGAACCCACGAGAATATCGGATACGGGGATATACACCTCCCGGAAGATGAGATGCATACCCGTGGTGTCTTTCTGGCCTTCGTTCCGGATTCCGCGTCGGCTGCTGCATGGGAAGAGGTTCCGGAGGAAATGAAAGCCCCGGTGGTCAGCAGGACCGCAACGCTGATCCGGGTTGTTGCACCGGTATTCCTTCTCTGCCGGCCCGGCGATCTGGGTGTGGCCGCCCGAATACTCGATCCGCATCACGGGACAAGCGGGATTTATGCCTATGACAACTTCCCGGGAGGTATCGGCCTGGCGGAATCCCTCAGCGACCGGCTCACCGATCTGCTCGATGCCGCTCTGGATCTGATCGGGGCCTGCCCCTGTGAGCGAGGCTGTCCTTCCTGCGTCGGTGCCATGGATGAGCGTGACCTCCTGACGGGAAATCCCAAGGAAGCCACCCGTTTGTTTCTGGACGCCTGGATTCGGAATCAATGAGCAATCTCTCGCAGCGTCTGGCCCGTTTGCGTCAGGCCGGACCGGCACCGAAGACTGTGAAACCGGGACGCGATTTTTTTCCCGTGCCTTCCGTGCTTTCCGAACCTCCCGAGCCGGGATGGAAAAGATTGACCGAGGGGGTCTGGGAGCGGAGCATCGAATCTCCGCCGCTGCTGCCTGATGAGTTCATGGATCCCTTCGTCCTCCCCGGGCCGCTTCGATCGGAAGATCTTGTATTCTACGATCTGGAAACTACCGGTCTTTCGGGAGGTGCCGGTAATATCGCCTTTCTCATCGGAATCGGGTGGCAGAAAGCGGGTCGATTTACCGTCACGCAGTTGTTTCTCGAAGATTATCCCGGGGAGACGGCTCTTCTGGGGCGGTATACCGAACTCATTGATGACAATCTTTTTCAGGTTTCCTACAACGGCCGATCCTTCGATTCTCAGGTTCTGAAAACCCGTTTCCTGCTTAACCGTATGCCGCCTCTTGAACCACCACAGATCGATTTGCTGTACCCGTCACGCCGCCTGTGGAAGCAGGTTCTTCCCAACGTCACTCTGGGAACCCTGGAGAAGGAAGTGCTGGGTTTCCATCGGACCGGCGATCTTCCCGGGCGTGAAGCACCGGATGCATGGTTCGAATGGCTGGATGGTGATTCGGGACGGATTGGCGGGGTTTTTCGTCATAATGCAGACGATATCGTTTCCCTGGCCCGTCTCCTTGTTCACATTGAAAAATGGGGGGCGCTGGAACCCGGGGCGGGTGGCAATGGCATCGGTAAGCGGCCGTCAGGAGCCGTTCCCTCGGCCCGGGGTATAGCCCGGCAGTGGTCGTTGGGTAATCTCAGGCGGGAACGGCGCTGGCTTGAGGCCGGCTGGGCCGGCGGTGAGCGCCTTTGCGGCCGGGAGCTGGCCGTCAGGCTCAGGCGGGAAGGTCATTTTCAATCAGCGGTTGCCATCTGGGAAAAACTTAATGAAAGCGGCAGAGATTTTTCCGCCGCCGTCGAGCTGGCCAAGTACAGGGAACATCGGATGAAAAATCCCGAATCGGCACTTGAGATTCTTCACGGGCTGGAGAGCCTGCCGCTCAGTTCAAGACACCGAGGGGAACTTGAGCACCGTCGTCGCCGTCTGGAACGGAAAGCGGCAGTGGATTCAGATTAATTTTTTATGTGAATGAGTTCTTTTCCGAGCACTTTTATACACTTGAACATAGAGTTTTGCGGAAGATTTCCAGTCGAAACGCATTTTCATGGCTCGTTTTACGGCGGTATTCAGCTGATGTTTTCCGTTATAGAACCCGATTGCCCGATCCACGGCATCCGAAAAATCTATACCTGAAGGATTGTCGAAGACGAATCCGTTTCCCTTGCGTGGGTCTGCAGTCAGGTCGGTGACGGTGTCCGCCAGTCCGCCGGTTCTTCTTACCACCGGCAGGGTGCCGTAGCGGAGGGAGTACATCTGATTCAGACCGCAGGGTTCGTAACGGCTGGGCATCAGGAAAAAATCCGAACCGGCCTCAATGAGCCTGGAAAACGGAACGCTGAATGCAATTCGGACCGCACAGCTGTCGGGTAAGGTTTCCCCGATTTTACGGAATGCCTCCTCATATCCGCTTTCTCCGGTTCCCAATACCACCAGTTGAGCCCTGCCGCTGCGGAAATGTTCCATTACCGGTCCGTGAATATCGGTGAGCAGATCTACACCTTTCTGACCCGTCAGACGGGTGATCATGCCGAACAGGGGGATTCCGGGATTTGTCGGCAGCCCCATTTCCTTCTGCAGCCGGGTCTTGAGCCTGGCTTTTCCTTTGAGGGATCGGACGTTGTAGTTATCAGGTTTGAGTGCGGAATCATCTGAGGGATTCCATTCCCTGTAGTCCATACCGTTGAGAATGCCGGTGATTCTGTCTTTTCGGAACGAAAGGATATCTCCAAGGCCTTCGGAATAATCTGGCAGGAGTATTTCCCCGGCATATGTCGGGGATACTGTTGTGATTTCATCGGCACAACTCAGACCTGCCGCCAGGAAGTTGAGAGTGCCGCCGCGTACGATAGTCCCTGTATTCCGGCCTGCCGGGTCGATTGGAAAAACCTTGAGTTGATCGGCCGGGAACTTGCCCTGATAACCGAGATTGTGAACGGTGAGTACCGATGCAGTTCTGTCGAAGTCAGGATATCGTTTCGATGTTTTCAGCAGCCAGGCGGCGGGAGCTGACTGCCAGTCGTGAAGGTGTAGAATGTCTGGAATCCAGTTCAGACTGCGGCAGAGCTGGAAAGCCGCCGTCGAGAGAAAGGCGTAGCGCAGGGCATTGTCCGGCCAGGAGCTGGATCCGTCGGGCCCGTACAATCCTTCCCGGCCGTAGAGATCTTCCCTGTCGAGCATATAAACCGGGACATCCGATCCTGGAAGCGTGGTTTTCAAGACAGTGCACCACATTTCTTCCCGTCCCATGGGTACCCCGAGGGGTTCGGGTATCTGCTCCATACCTTCCCTGTCGATCCGGTAATATCGGGGCATGATGACCCTGACGTCATGCCTCAGCCGTTTCATTGCATCGGCAAGGGCGGGAACGGCATCCGCCAGTCCTCCGGTTTTGGCGAAGGGTACCGCTTCACTGGAAATCATCAGGACTTTCATTGAATACTCCCTCTCCTAGAATAGTGCGGATGAACCCGAGAGGGAAATCCTATTCAGACTGACCAGTACGAGATTCGGAAAGCGCCCCGGTCTCTGAAACCAAGCTTTTCGTAGAGTTTCAGGGCCGGAAGATTTTTATTCTTAACAAAGAGGCAGGGGCGGCGGCCAGATGTCTGTAATGCCGAAAGGAGTCGGTCCATCACGGCCCTGGCTATGTCGTTACATCTCAGTTTCGGGAGGACATACACTCCACCGATCTGGTCATAGGTCCATCCCCGGGCATTTGTACCGGCTTTTGCCACGGGGCGTCCGCCCAGAATGGCATAATACACTTCCTGATTCTTCAGGGTGTTCAGAAAAAACCGCCGGCCGCTCCTCTCATTCAGGCGACTCCCCGGCCTGAGGATTTCTTCAATCTGATAGGCCTTCTCAAGGTTCCACAGGCGATCAAGATCCGAGCTCGATGCGCGGTGAATGCTGAGTCCCGGGGGTACGTCATGACTCGTCGGGAACGGGCCTTCCCCGGTGAACATCCGGTAGCTCTCGACATCGGACGCCGCTTCCCCTATCTGTTTCTCGATATCCAGAACTCTGTTTTCCATACCGATGACGGAAAATAGACGATCCCTCCTGGATCTGATGAGTTTTTTCAGGAATTCGGTATCGCCTGAATCGCTTGCTTCCCTGTCGAATGCCGGCAAAACGACACCGAAACGGGATATATAGATGGACCCTTCGATCCGGTTATTATTCTCTCTGATCCAGAGGCGTCCGTCACCGATCTGGCCGAAGCGGACAACACCGCCGGCATCCTTGAGACGGGAAGTGAGTGCGACATGCCGCCATTCATCGATTTTAAGCCAGCTCATCAACAGCTTGCCGGATTTCCGTCTCGCAGGACGCCAATTCAAGGATTCATCCTGAGGGGAATTGGCAATTGACCTTCAGGGGCGAAATCACCCGCCAGGGCCGCAAAGGCGGCACGGAAGCTTTCCAGACCCGTTCCATAGGCAGCCAGAGAGGTTGTTACCCAGCCCAGATCGTCGAGATGGGCCGGGGAAAGAACCGAAATAACCACGACTTTATCGGCGATCGGTTCCAGTTCATTCAGCAGTATGCCCATTTCTTCGTCGGGTAAAAGGACGATGACGGTGTCGTAGTTTCGAGCAGATCGGAGAAGATCGCGTCCCCTGCGGATCAACTCGCTTTTTGAGGATTCATATATCAAACGCCAAGTCCGGGCTCCGGGGTAACGCTTGATGCCTTCATTGATAAAGTCCATCAATGAACCGGCGAGGATGACTTCTCCGGCCTCTTCCGGCGGTATTGGAAATCGTTTATCGCCAACGAGAGTAATGCTTCGGGATGCCTGCTCCAGAAAGAACTCCTCGGCCCCCTGAACAGGCACCGCCACATTCTGCGGATCGGGACGGAGGGGAACCGTATCGGATCCTTTCAGGTAAGCGGCTTTCAGAGTAACTACCCGCCGGGCTGCTTCCCTGACGCGTCGGTTGAAAGCTTTGTCACTCATCTCGGCCAGAAGCCTTTTATGGATGTCCAGATGATCAGCCGGTCTCTGTGAAACCAGAAGTATGTCGGCTCCGGCAAGCATGGCCCGATAGCAGATATCGGAAAGTGGCGCCCCATCGGTTCTGGCGCCCCGCATGAAAAGATCGTCGGTGATGGCCACGCCTTCGAAACTCATTTCTCCCCTGAGAAGATCGGTGAGAAGTGCATGAGATAGAGTCGCAGGTTTTTTATCCCCGGTGATATTCGGGAAAGCCAGATGTCCCACCATGATGGCGGGAACGCCTCCGGCGATCATGGTTCTGTAAGGTGCAAGATCCCGGTTACGCAGGGTGTCCAGATCGGCATAAACCATGGGAAGGGTGCCGTGAGAGTCCTCCCGGGTATCCCCATGACCCGGGAAATGCTTGGCGGTGCTGATAACCCCGGCTTCCTCGTGACCCCGGAAAAAGGACAGACCCAGAATACCCGTCCACCCTGGGTCGGCCATGAATGCTCTGGGGCCGATGACATCGGCTTTCGGATCAACGAACAGATCGATGGTGGGAGCGAAGTTCATATTTACACCCACGGCGGCAAGTTCCCGACCGAGAATGAGGCCGGTCATCCAGGCATCGTAGGGAAGCTCATCGGCGCCCAGTGCCATGTTTCCGGGAGTTTCGGATGACTCACCCTTAACATGGCGTACCCATCCCCCCTCCTGATCGGTGGCGATCAGCAGGGGGATGCCCAGGCGTGATGAAACGGCTTCGTCCTGATATACACCGACTGTCTCAGCAAGATTTGAAAGATTACCGGCATTCCAGCCGAAAACCTTGACGCCGCCGAGGCCCTCTTCCCTGATCCACCTGAGAATATTCCTGTCAGGCGATTCATCCGGGTAGCCGAACATCAGCACCTGCCCAAGGGCCTCTCTGTCGGTCATGGTTTCCACGAGACGGACGGCCAGCTGATGCGGTTCCATCGCATCATCGAAATGAGGAATATCGCTTGCATGAACAAGCGCCGCCGGTACGGCGGAGGAGGTCAGCAACAATATAAATCGGATAATTCGGAACATTCGAACAGAACCAAATCCGGGCAAGTTTACTTTATTCCCGCGTAGACTTCGCCCTTGACGTCGTCAATGTGGGCGGCGGCCATATGGGCGGCAACGGCGCCTTCACCGCAGGCCACGACGACCTGCCTGAAGGGAGTGGCCCGGACATCGCCTATAACGAACAGTCCTTCTTCTGAGGTTTCCATTCCCTGATTGGTAACGACATACCCGGCCTCATCTTTTTCAAGTTCCGGTACCAGTGCGGTCTGGGGGATAGCGCCGATGAAGATGAAGACGGCATCAAATTCCTCTTCATAGGTTTCACCGGTGTCGGTTTTTTTCATGACAACCTTATTCACCTTATTGTCCCCCTCGATACTCTCGAGGATATGACTGAGCCGGACATCGATATTAGGATTCTTCAGCACCCTGTCGGCCAGAACCTTCTGTGCGCGGAAACGGTCTCTGCGGTGAATCATCACCAGTTTGTCGGTCAGATTGGCCAGGTATGACGCTTCATCACAGGCCGAGTCGCCTCCGCCGACGACGAGTATCTTTTTGTTTTTAAAGAAAGGGCCGTCACAGGTGGCACAATAGGATACCCCGCGCCCGGAGAATTCCTCTTCTCCCGGGGCACCGAGGTGCTTGTGCCTGGCACCTGTAGACAAAGCAACCGTCCATGAAGTTACCGGACCGTCGCTTGTTTCGACGGTAAAAATGTTCCCGTCTTTCGTTATCGATGTAGCGGTGGCCGACTTGAACTCGGCTCCGAAATTTTCCGTCTGCCGGCGCATGGCTTCACTGAACTCATATCCGTTCACCGGTTCGGGGAAGCCGGGATAATTCTCCATATCACTGATGAGGAGAACCGCGCCTCCGGCTGCCATTTCTTCGATTACCACAGTACGCAGATTGGCTCTTGCTCCGTATTGTGCCGCGGTCATTCCGGCCGGACCGCCGCCGATTACAACTAAATCCCATTCAGGAGTCATAATATTCTCCATTTATTGAAGTATCGCCGGCGGATGTCTTCCATCGGCTCATCAAGAAAGTAATATTATAAACGTGGTGAATCAAACAACCGGTAAATCGGCGGCCGCTGTCATTCCGCTGGTATTTATACTGATACTGTCCGCAAATGCGGGCGCTTTTGGGGAGGTCCGCTTGAACCCCCGGGAAGAGATAGTCCGGATTGCTGAATTGGCGGAGCCGCTGCCTCTGGACGCACTCATACAGGCGTCATTGATTGCTTCCGGTACGGATGCCGGCAGTCTGGATTTCTACACCGAACAGATAAAAGGGCTGATCGATTCGGCTCCGCAGGTATCCGGTGACGACGCCTCGGATGGCGAGATGCTTCTCAAATGGATGCATGAAGTGATTCTTACGCGATATAACGAACAGCAGACGGCTCTGGACATACTCCTGGACAGGGGTACATATAACTGCGTTTCATCAGCGGTGCTGTATCTCATTCTGGTCCGAAGCAGGGGAATTCCGGTTCACGGGGTGCTGACTATAGATCATGCTCTCTGCCGTATCCCCGCCGCGAATGAAGACGGCGGTTTCGACGTGGAAACCACGACAGCTTACGGATTCGATCCGGGAACAAGAAGGGATGCGGTTGATTCTTTCACCGGACGGACTGGATTCAGCTATATTCCGCCTGGAAATTACCGGCAGCGCCGTGATCTCGGCGAAAAGGAGTTGATATCCCTCATCTATCAGAATCGAATTTCGGCGCTTCAGAAGTCGGGACATTGGGATGAAACAATCGGACTGGCACGGGATCGATGGGAGCTGGCCGGCAGTGATGCTGCGGCCGCTGATTTCCGGATTTCTATAACTAGTGTCTGCCCGGAAACCTGATTTTTCATAATTTCCAGGTTGTGCTCCGAGCTAATACGATCCGCAGGTATTCATGACAAGCGATAATTGTCCATTCATTGGCAGATTCAACCAGCACATCGTGAAATATTTAAAACACAGACATTTTCAAGGGCATAGATATCCCCCCAATCCACCTGATTTTCATTTTACTGGACTGCAGATCTTCAGGCTACGATTTTTCGTTGTCTGGCAAGGCTTCGTTTGATTAGCATTTCATCACGTTTCCACAAGATTGTACCAAGACTCTGGATGTTACGCCCGAGTATCGCGAGTGATGTGTAACGTTCAAAACCTTGAAGACCATTATCCGGGCAACGGTCCAGACCGTGATTTCCAAGTGCATGTATCGCTGACTCCACACCCGAGTGCTTCATCCGGGCTTTTATAAACCCTTCCTGTTTCTTTTCCTCTCGCACGGCGGCACGACCTCTTCCCTTCACCGGAAGCACCACCGACTTGAGTATCCCCGATAGCCGTCGTTTGTTTTCAGGACTGTAAAAACCCTTGTCGAAACTGCACATGGTCAATGCCGGATATTTCTGTTTGGTTTCCATCATGATCGGTACCGCCACATCGACGTCACTGGTTTTCAACATTACAGTGTGGTTTAAGATAAAACGGTATTGGTCTTCCACAATACACACCTTCACACCCAGTTCCTGCGGTACGCCGGCTTTACCCTTACTGATCCATTCGGTATGAGGTTCAAATATCGAGAATACCTTTTCATCATGAGGAATCCGTTCTTTGTCCATCACGCGGCGTTTGATCTGATCCATCTGACGTTCGGCATGTTGCAGATAATTCTCTACCTCAAGAAGAGATGCTGTCGTCTCTATTGTATGGATACCGCTCAGATCGGCTATCATCATCCTGGCTCTAATGCATATCCTTGTGGACTCAGTGATATACCGTTGATGGCTTTTAAGGATTTCCCTTTCTCTCTGCAGAGACCGTTTGGGATTCTTCGCATTAGACCGTTTGAGTTGCTGCGCACGGCGATACAGCCTCTTCAGTTTTTTGATTATATTCCGGCTCTCTCGCCATCCAGGCACACTGTTTTCTTCACTGATACAGGCACACAGCGTGATGACTTTCCTCATTGCATCGAAGAGTAGATTGATATCGGTCGGGTAATGGACGTCTGTCTTGAGAACAAAACTGTCGCATCGTGCTTTCAAATCTTCCGTTTTTTTTTACCAGTTTATGACCACTTTTCACAACAATCTCGTTGATCCGATTCAGGATCTCCGGTGTGAGCAATCTCACATTATCTTCGATCGTTTGCATCGGATACCGATATTCATCGTAGAAATCAGGATGCCCCAGCATTTGCCGGATGGTTTTGTGATTATCAATAATTTCTTTCAACTTGTCGTAATCCCAGTTGCAATTCAAACGTAGCGTTCCCATCACCAGAATCTTCCAAAGATCCATTCCCGGACGGCCATTATTCAGGTCGACGTCCTCGGGTACCATTCCCTTCAAAACAGCAAACACTTCACGGCGGATTTCAGGTGTGCAATAAATGTACTGTAAACCCCGTAACAGTTTTGGTATTTCATCCCGGGAGCGCTGGTCAAAGGTGATTTCTCCAATATCTACCTGCCCCAGTTGCGTCTGCGGATTGACGACGTGTCGCATACTCCCCCTCCCGAGTCTGGCCCTACCGTGATATGGGAGAAATGCAGTTCCAGACTCCCATATCCTTATGTCGTAAATAATTATATCATACTTGGGTGATAGATAGAAAGAAAAAACAAAGGAGAAAGTGCCAATATTCAAAGCTTCATCTAACCGCTAAATACTTGATACAGAGGAATTAAAAGGTTTCCGGTCAAACACTAGTTAGTCAAATGATTTCCGGGGCAGTACATAAGCAACATGCCAGGATGGCCCGGGATATGACTGTTCCCATCAGTTCGGCGCCCCGCTCGTTCAGGTGGGCGCCGTCCATGGTCAGGTACAGCCCACGTTTTTCGGATAGTGCCATAGCCCCTTTTGCCCGATGGAGCTTTCTGGTATCGGTGGTGAAATCCATCGGATTGTCGAAGAACCAATCCGACAATGGGGTAACCTCTTTCAGTAGATTCTCAAATTTTTCAGCTGCATCGGCAATACCGGCACCAGCAGCACCGGCTGCTTCACGGATTTGCCGGTTGTACTCAACCCGTCGATGGTTTCGTTCAGACCCGAGGTTTTCTCCTATCGGCGGGATGGTGACACAGACGATACCATCGATACCCCGGGAAGAGGCCGCCTCAATCATATCAGTGTATATTTCGGCAAAGGTGTTGTAATTCGGGGTGGGAAGGCTCCCACGAGCCGTCATTTCTTCGATGAATGGCGTCCAGTTCCCGTCTCGTGCAGCCATTTCCGGAAGCAGCAAGTCATTGGCTCCGGTCTGAATCACCAGGATATCCGGTTTGTCCGTCCTCAGGGCATCGTCAAGTCTGCTGCAGACTCCCAGAATCGTATCTCCGTCCATTCCATGATTGATAACCCGGGACTCCTCAGGAAGTTTGAGATATTCGGTGTATGGGATTCCGAGATTTCCTGCGGTGAGGCTGTCGCCGAGCAAGGTAATGGTCATGGGGGAAGTATAGGGAAAGAGGGCTGATTGAATCCATGTTCATTGTACTCTTGAAATATAATTTTCTCTGTCCAGGCGTGCCTCGGCCTTAGCTGATCAAGGCGTATCAGGGCTTGATCATGTTCGGTTGATGCTTCTTGAGTACTTCCAGCATGCTCTGGGACAGTCGGAGAGAAATAGTCCCGGTAGATGGTTTCAAGTGCGGAGATTCCTTATACTGCCATCATGTTACAAGGTGTGATATTCGACATGGACGGCGTTCTGGCCGATTCCGAACCTTTTATCTGTGAAGCGGGTATCCGCATGTTTGCCGAACATGGCGTGAAAGCAACCCCGGAGGATTTTCTACCCTGGGTCGGCACAGGTGAGAACAGCTATCTTGGAAATGTGGCGAAGCAGCATGGTTTCGCCATCGATATCGAGAGGGATAAGGCCCGAACCTATGAAATATATGGTGAGATTGTCGTGGATCGACTGAATGAACTGCCGGGGGCGGGTGCTTTCGTCATGAAATGCCGTCGTGCCGGATACAAGACTGCACTGGCCACCAGTTCCGACAAAGGCAAGATGATCGACACTCTCAGGGAAATCGGTCTTCCACCTGAGAGTTTTGACGCTTCGGTGAACGGCCTTGACGTTGAACGCCGCAAACCCCACCCCGATATCTTTCTTGAGGCGGCCCGGCGCATCGGACTACCGCCGGAACACTGCCTGGTGGTGGAAGATTCCACCAGCGGCCTGGCCGCGGGATTGGCCGCCGGATGCCGGGTTCTGGGGCTCTGTACGACGAACGAAGCCGCGGCTATGAAGGATGCCCATTGGTTAGCGGCGGATCTTTCGGAAGCACCGGATGCGGTACTGGAGTGGTAGCGTTATGAGTGATTTCACACTATGGTGGCAGCATCTTCCGGAGCGTATGGATCCGGTCATTTTCTCAATCGGCAATTTTTCACTGCAGTATTACGGGCTTATGTATCTCGTGGCCTTTTCCATCGTTTACGTGCTGGCGGTTTATCGTATCCGGCGGGAACCTCGATTCGGGATCGATACCGAACAGCTTCAGGGGCTCATGGTGGCCATGATCTTAGGTGTTATTATCGGCGGCCGGCTGGGATACGTCCTCTTTTATAATCTGCCGTATTACTGGCGCCATCCCCTGGAGATTATCCTGCCATTCGATATCGGCGACGGATTTCGATTCACCGGTATCGCCGGGATGTCGTTCCACGGAGGGCTCATCGGAGTCATTCTGGGGTCATGGATTTTTGTACGCCGTAACAAGCTGGATTTCTTTGATATGACCGACCTCATCATCCCGTGCATCCCTCTGGGCTACACTTTCGGGCGCCTTGGGAATTTCATCAACGGCGAGCTCTATGGCCGGGTCACCACCCGTCCCATCGGTATGTTGTTCCCCTCCTCTGCGCCGGGTAACGAGCTCCGTCATCCTTCCCAGCTTTATGAGGCCTTCTTTGAAGGGATCGTCCTTTTCATCATCCTTTGGCTGCTCCGGAAACGGATCCGAACCCGGGGTGCGATGCTGGCTCTGTTCCTTATGGGTTATGGCTTTCTGCGATTCTTTATTGAATACACCCGGGAACCGGATGCCCATCTGGGTTTTGTTTTATTCCAGCTTTCCATGGGGCAGCTGCTTTGCATCGCCATGATGCTGGCGGGAGGGGCATTAATACTCTATCAGAAGCTCCGGGGGAGAGAATCGTCACCCACAGTCAAAATGAACAAACGGGGAAATTCCTCAAGGGCGGGTCAGAAAAAAAACCGCCCCGGAAAAATCCGATAGATCTTCGATTATTAGAGATTCATTATCAAGATTCAGCGCACGATTGTTCTGAGCCAATGCACTCCGGAGGGAATATCCCTCTGAATCGGTAAACGGTACAGATATCCGCCCTGGTGAGTCTCCAAAGGTATGCAGGACAATAAGTGCTTCTTTTCGGTTTTGAGAATACCGGATGACGGCCTGCCAGCCCAGAGGTTTTTTATAACTTGCTACCGCCGGACCATAGCGGCGGCTTACTCCCTGCAGAATAATTGGAGCGACGGTTTTGTGAAGATCGACGGCCTCTTTGATGACGGCCAGTTTGTCTTTCGGGAGTTCCGCGATTTCTCCGCTCAGGCACTGAAGTCCCAGGAATGTAGAGGCAAGGCTGTAATACAGGCGAACAGGAGTATCAGAAGGGTGAATCATGGCCCATACCAGGGATTTGGAGGGAATAAGCTGCAGCTGCAGATTTGCCGCGATGATGGGAACACTCTTTATTTCATGGGCATCTGAAAAGGATGAAAGATCGGATCCATTGATAAATGACGGTACCAGACGAAGCCCGCCGGAGGAACAGTTTTCCACTACCAGGTGGGGGTAATCCCTCTTGATTTTTCTGTAAAATGACTGAACCTCCGCCAAATGCTTCCTGAGCCCCTCTCCGTGTGATTCATCACCATCGCAGCCGGCACCGATTGTTTCGTTGTAGTCAATTTTGATATAGCCTATATCGCAATCCCTGATAAGCTCACCGATTTTTAATTCCAGATAGTTCCTGACTTCTTCTTTCCTGAAATCCAGGAAGAATCGGCTCCCCGATTTGATCGGTACTCCATCCCGATGAAGTAACCACTCTTTCTTCATCCGGAGCTCGGAGTCTTCCCCCACAACCTCCGGTTCGAACCAGATTCCGGGTATCATCCCGTTGCTGCGGATCTTCCCGCAGAAATCCTTCAGCCCATCGGGAAAGAGTTCACTGGAGACATCCCATTTCCCCTGGGTTGTTTCCCAATTCCCGCCGCCATCTGCGTACCAGCCTGCATCAATGATGAAATACCGCATCCCCAGGTCCCGGACAGTTTCCAGTAGTGGTGTGAGCTTCATTGACGACGGTTTTCCCCAGGTTGTACACCATTCATTGAAAATCGGGGAAAAGAATTGTCCGCCTGGGCCATTAATACCGTGTTTCCGGTTCTGCTGCTCGTTTAAAACTCTGCATAAATCTTCGATGCCCCCGGAAATGGCTGTGATATAGGCTTTCCCGGATTGAAACATTTCTCCCGAAGCAATTCTTTTCATCCAGTGGCCGAATTCCCAGTCAGCCTGACCTCCCGAGAGATGAAAAAAATCATCTTTTCTGTAAATCTCCATCTGCCAGGATCCGGGTGCTTCAATCCTGGCTCCCCACATGATTCCATATTCGGTATCCTCAATTCCGACTGTGGGAAACCACCTTCTCACCGGCATGGAACCCAACTGCCCGAACCCGTTCGCAGTTCACGGATTCATTGCACCAGGAACTCTCCAGATCCAGTGACTCGGCATTTTCACAGACATGCCTTCCTTCGGCACTCCAGGAGCTGCGGAACCGGTGAATCCTGTATTTTCCGGGGGCATCATCTGCTTGAAAGGGACTTATGAAGCCCAAAGTAAAACTGGAGAGAAGTTCAATATGAATATCCCGGGTTCCCTCGTTGAATATCTTCGAGGAGCATGTGAGGTATTCGGTATCTTCCAGATACTCCAGATGATGGATGGCTGAGATACCATCGATCGATTTCATGAATGTTTCGATAACGGTTATTTGACCTTGCTCTTCAATTTTTTGAGTCTGAAATAAAAGACTCCCGGCCCTATGGCCGTTCCGCATTGTTATTCCCTGACTGTAGCCCCCAGCCCGATCCGAATCGCTACTGCTGATAAGGACCAGGGGCTCCACGTTCCAGGCTTCAGGGAAGCCCCCCCAATTCCGGAAAAAATGATTCTCCGGTTGAGAAGAAAGATCCTTCCTGTGGTTCAAAAGATCTTCCGTTTCATGACTGTGAGGGATAACTCTCAAACCGATAATCCGGGTATCGGTATCCAGAATGAACTGAAGTGAGAGGCTTCCGAGCGCAAAGTGGGAATAGACCAGTTTCATTTCATTGAAGCCGGGCCGCTGAATACAAGCGGTCTTTTTCGTTTTGAGGAATCAATTTATTCATTAC
>DAOVYP010000269.1 GCA_030635565.1 Spirochaeta sp.
GGACATGGCTGTTGAAATGGCGAGCATCGATTTTAGTTATGGCTTCGAGTTTGAGCAATCTTTCCGCAGCGGAACTGACGGTACTCGGAGAAATCCGCATTGCATTTGCCAACTCCTGATTGGATAGAGGACCATGTTTAAACAGGAGAGACAGGATTTTTCCATCGTGATATTCCATAATCCACCAACCTGAATAGAGTACACAAACTTCTATAATTGGTCCAGCTATTTTTACTGATAGAAAATTAAACAAGAATA
Source organism: Spirochaeta sp. (assembly GCA_030635565.1). GTDB lineage: Bacteria > Spirochaetota > Spirochaetia > DSM-2461 > DSM-2461 > UBA2779. The sequence goes on from DAOVYP010000269.1 coordinate 259, forward strand.
AATCGATTTAACTGGTGTATAATTTCTATTGTCAAAAATAAAATTGACAACAGGCTGCCGCCATGTTAACATCCATTGCTAATAAAACTGAGAAGAGGAGATACGTGATGAAGAGGATGTTAATCTGTCTTGCAGTCCTGTTATTGGTGGCATTTCCGATTTTTGCCGGAGGTTCTGGTGACGGTGAGATTGAGGCGGCTGTTGAAATGGAGCCTTATCCCTCACAACCGATTCAGATTATTGTGCCATGGGGAGCCGGAGGACGAACGGATATCAATGCAAGGATGTTCGCGAGTGTCGCGCCCAAGTATCTGGGACAACCCGTCATGGTTATCAACATGGCCGGTGGAGGCAGTGTAATCGGCGGTGATTTCGTGGCGAAAGCGGAACCGGACGGCTACACTCTTCTTGCGATTACTCCCGGAACAAATGTATTTCCCGTCGTTTTCGGTTCAGCTCCTTACGATACGTTCGATTTCGAGCCGATTGGTCAGATCGGCAGCAGCACAATGGCCATTGCATCGAATCCTGATAGTCCCTGGGATGATGTCGAAAGTCTCATCGAGTACGCGAAGGCGAATCCCGGAAAAGTCACTTACGGCTGTGTCGCTTTGAAAGCGCCGCAATTGGGATTCCTGAGATGGGCCGACGCGGCGGGTCTTGAATTCAAACATGTCCCGGTGGGGAACGATGCTGAAGCTGTTGCATCCACTCTTGGAGGGCATGTAGATATCGCCATGACTTCCAGTGTCGCTACAATTGTCTCTCATGTGAACGCAGGCAATCTCGTACCTCTGATGGTGTTTGCTGAAGAAAGGGACGGGAATCTTCCCGATACACCGACTGCAGTCGAATCCGGATACGATGTGGTTGCCAGTCCATTCACCGGTATTGCGGCTCCCAAGGGACTTCCGGATGATGTGCTTGCCACATTACGTGATGTTTTTGATAAGGTAATTGTTGATGAGGACTTCCTGAAAGTCATGAAACGCATCGGCGAGAGCATCAGTCCGAAGTCCGCCGAGGATTTCAAAGATGTCTGGAAGAATGATATAGAGGGTTATACGGCCATCGTGGAGAAAATGGGTCTTAAATAGTGATAAGACCCACGCGACGAAGCGTCGCAGAAGGGGGAGCCGTCGCTTTAATCGGCTCCTCCGTCCTGATCCTGGTGCCTTCACAGGTGAAGATGATGCCGGGAATGCAGACGGAGATATCCCCGAGTTTCATTCCGGCCATCGTCGGTGTGGGTCTCATTGTCCTTGGTCTTTCTCTGATCCTGCAATCTGCTATGGGTGGAGTGAAGTCCAGGAGAATCGACTGGGATAAAACCACATCCATACGCATTCTGACAACGGTGCTGTTAATGCTCGCCTACACAACGCTCTTCCCGATATTGGGATTCGTGGTGACGAGTGCGGTATTTGTCGGGTTCTTCACAATCTTCTTCGGATCACGCACATGGTGGAAGATTGTGATTGTCATAGTGCTGATTCCTGTTGCTGTCTGGCTTTTTTTCGAAAAAATATTCCGTATACCTCTGCCTCATGGTTTCCTGTACTGATAGTCCCCGGCGTAATCCTGATTAAGCGAGGCTCAACACAACATGTTGGAATTCATCTGGCCGTCAATTGAGTTGTTTTTTACACTTCAAAACCTCCTGGTTGTTGTCATCGGACTTTTTATCGGGATAACAATCGGGGCGATACCCGGGTTGAATGTGCCGATGACGATAGCCCTGCTGCTGCCGATTACCTTCTACATGCAGCCGGTGGCCGGACTCACTCTTCTGATGGGTGTTTATAAAGGTGGAACCTACGGGGGCTCCATTTCAGCGGTTCTGATCAATACCCCGGGTGCGCCTGCCGCCGCCGTGACATGTCTTGACGGATACCCCCTGGCACAGCAAGGCAAAGCCGGGAAGGCTCTGAAGGCGTCAATCTACGGTTCGGTTATCGGGGAATTCATCAGTGACATCGTTCTGATTACCCTTGCGGCTCAGATTGCACGGATCGCCTTGAAATTCGGACCTCATGAAAAATTCTCTCTTGTCGTTTTTGCTTTGACGACAATCGCCATGGTTTCCAGTAATTTCAAGATCAAGGGCCTGATTGCGATATTTTTCGGCATTTTTTTTCGAACGATCGGATCCGATCCCATCTTCGGATCGGCACGTTTCACATTTGGAATTTTCAAACTGATAGGCGGCATACCCTTTCTCCCGCATCTGATCGGATTATTCGCCATATCGGAGTTCCTTATCCAGATCGAGAAGCGTATCAGGAAAGGGACTATGGATGTCGTCGTTCCTCCGCCGAAAACTCCTGATGACGATCGGGTGACCTGGCAGGAATTTCGATCAAATATCCGAACGATCATCCGATCCACCCTGATAGGGATAGGAATCGGGGCATTGCCCGGAAGCGGTTCGTCTATTTCGGCCTTTGTTTCATACGGTGCCGCCAAGAGCGCTTCCAAAAATCCGGAAGAGTTCGGTAAAGGTTCTCTCACCGGTGTATTCGCAGCTGAGACGGGAAACAACGCGGTAACCGGCGGTGCTCTCATTCCATTGCTCACACTTGGGATTCCGGGCGACCCGATCACCGCCATTATGCTGGGAGCTTTTCTTGTTCACGGCCTGGTACCCGGACCTGAACTCTTCGAGAAGTCCGCCACAATTATCTACGCCGTTTTTATCGGACTCATAGTGGCGAATATCTTTCATTTCTTTATCGCTCGACTGGGCGTAAAGCTTTTTACCCGTCTTCTGTCGATGAGCAGGGCCTACCTGTTCCCCATAGTTCTGGTAATCTGTATGGCCGGAGCCTATACAACCAACAGTAACCTTTTTGATGTCTACATCATGGTTCTTTTCGGTGTACTCGGTTACATCATGAAGAAGCTGAGTTTTCCGATACCGCCCCTCATGATGGGATTCATACTGGGACCGCTCCTGGAGACCAGCCTCGTCCAATTGATGATTCTGGGAGACGGGTCCATCCTTCCGCTGTTCACGCGGCCGATATCCCTGTTGTTTGTACTGCTGACCCTGTTCTTTATTGTATGGTCTACCGTATTTCAGAAACGAAAAAAGGACCGTAAATGAATCGGATCTACTGGGGTGACATCCATAATCACAATGAAATCGGTTATGCCGAAGGAACCCTGGGACGCTCTTTCCGATTAGCCGGGAACAGTCTCGATTTCTATGCATTCACACCCCACGGCTGGTGGACCGATGTACCCAGGGACGACGAGGTGATACTCCGTCATCATGAAAGAGGTTTTACGAAAGTGAAAGCCCGGCGGGAAGAGGTGCGTCGATTTGTCGAAGAGCAGAATAACCCCGGACACTTCGTCATTTTTGCGGGATGGGAATGGCATTCGCTCGAGTGGGGAGATTATTGCATCTACTTTCCCGACGACCAGGCGGAACTCAGTGAGGCCTCCTCCCTCAACAAACTGAAAGAACTGGCCCGCAGCAAGGGGGCGATCCTGATTCCTCATCATCCCGGATATCCACTGGGCTGGCGCGGCCTGGACTGGGAATCCCTGGATCCTCTTCTGTCTCCGGTGGTGGAGATATTTTCCGAACACGGGAACTCACTTGAACCGAGTTCACCATGGGGAATGTACAATCATTCCATGGGGGGCATCGACCGATCCCAATCGGGGCTTGCACAACTTCGTAAGGGGGTCCGTTTCGGATTTCTGGCTTCGAGTGACAATCATTTCGGTTATCCCGGAGCGTATAACCAGGGTCTTACGGCGGTACTTACTGATGAACTTTCCCGTTCCGGAATAATGGCGGCCTTGCGAGCCAGGCATACCTATGCCGTTACCGGTGACAGGATAGAAATTGATTTCCGGGTCAATGACGGAATTCCTGGAGATGTCGTAAGTTGTGCCGAAGGGGTGTCGCTCAGTGCCGAAATCTCC
>DAOVYP010000301.1 GCA_030635565.1 Spirochaeta sp.
ATGATGCATGTTCATGAGACGGACTGTTGGCCAGAACAAGAAGAGCCGCGGCAATCACTTTCTCCCAGGTGACATCGGCGAGTTCCATTCCTCCATTCTCGTCGGGTTCGACAGGGAGTGGAATCGTCGGGTCCAGGATGAAGGATCCTAAATCGGTTTCCATATCATCGGGCAGATTGATCCACAGGAGTTTATCGAGGGAATTTCTCTCACTGTTCATTTATGGCTCATGGAGTATTTTCTCTGATTGCCGCTGATATGCCCGCATATTTGAGGTAATCGTTGATTATCATCTTGTATTCCAGTGTCATGCTTTTCTCGTCATATTTAACGGCCAGTGCCGCAAGGTCATTTCGTCCTTCCACTGGTTCGAATCGTATAATCTCACCTTGGAGATCAAGGGACTTCCCGTTTTTCAGGGCAAGTCGAATTGCGGCATTTTTATTCATCAGGAGCTTCGGATTTCCCATGATTATAATTTTGAGTCCGCCGAATGAAATATCTCGAAGAATACCGTTTCGCGGTTTTCCGTCAATCTGGATAATGACACTTTTCGATGTCAGTCCCAAACGCCGTAAACTGTCCGGATTGATGACAATCCTTTCTTCTCTGCGTCTGGCCGCATTGATATTCGCTTCCAGGAGATTTCCCAGAATCTCAATCAGATCATCCGGTGGATGCTGTGTAAAAGTAATCTGAGCGAAATAGAGATTCCTCTCTTTATCGTACTGTGTCAGGCCGGTAACGCGGCTTTGAACGAAGAAGCTGAATATATCGGATCGGTCTTCCTTGAGAAAACAGAATCGCAAAGCCACAAGGTTATCCGCCTGCAGTGTTTTAATCAGTTCATCGGTAAGTGCGACGACAATCTTCGCCTCTACAAGTGAAGAGGAATAAATGATGCATTGACGTTGGCCGCCCTTGATTTTCAGATAGATCTGCTTACGTTCCAATTTCAACGAATCATTGATATCCTTGGTGAATGTGACATCAATTTGACCGTACTTCTCGTAATAATCCTTAAGCTGTTGGCTCGTTACTATGGCCATGTATTCACGACTTTACGGGGCTATCGTCATAGAGTCAATTAAGTCGTCGATAAAAATCCAACCCGGAAATCTCCCCTGCAATTCACCGTTGTGTTCATTTTGAGCTGCTATAACAATTTATTGGAAATAGAGGTAAGTCAGCGACTTGCTTTCTTGGCTTTGAGCTGATTTCCAAGAGAGAGAGCAGTGTACAAGCTCCTTGCTTGAACATTGCCGAACGAGAGAAGGAAAGAGTTCCTGCTCATTTCTCCTGTGAGACATCCGGGCTAATTACCGATGGCGTCATCGATTTCTGAAATAAGCCTGAGTGTGATGCGTTCCATCTCCTCAGATTCTTCCGGAAGTGTGGAATCCCTGCCTTCCCGTGCTTTCTCCCTGAGGAGTTCATCGATGATGTAGAAACTGGTCAGAATGGAAATCTTCACCGGATCGGCGATTGGCGTTCGCTGTTTCGTCTCTTCAATCTTTTGCTCCAGGTACCAGAAAATTCGCTTGAGATATGCTTCATCCTCATCGGCCCGGATGGTGAATGATGTCCCGAGTACACTGATATTGAGCCGGTTGCCCCTCGCCATCAGAAGATATCAAACTCGGACTGGATTCTGTCTTCCCCCGAGTCGGGATCGACATCCTCAGGTTTGTCCACCGCTTCTTCAGGCTCAATGTTTTCTTCCTGTGATTCTGCTGCTGCAGGCTTATCGGATTCGTCTGTTTCGGTCTCTACAGCATCTTCTTCAGCTTCCGCCGAAAATAGAATATCATTCTCGTTATCATCTTCTTCGAGCGGGGATTTTTCAGCTTCCGGCATGGTTTCTACGACATTTTGATCCGCAGGGGGTTCAGGCTCCAATTCAGAAGTCTCACCATTCACCTCGTCCAGAACATCCAGGACGCCCTGGAAGCTCATCTCAAGCTGTTCTTCGTCAGCTTTACGATCGAAAGCTTCCTTGCGCAACTCATCCAAATGGGTCTCGAGTTCTGTCACCTGTTGTTTTAGCGCCGTATTCTCGGAGCTTAATTTTTTGACGGCAGTCACAGCTTTCTTGACACGGATGTCAAGCTGCCTTACCTGCTCGAGGCTAATCACTTGGCTTCTCCTATTTTTCCAGGCCCTTTCTGGCCGTATCCACCAGGGCATTAAAAGATGCGCGATCTTCAACGGCCATGTTGGAGAGAACTTTTCGGTTGATTTCCACGTTGGACTTGTTCAGACCGTCGATAAAACGCGAATAGTTGAGACCCTCGGCCCGGGTTGCAGCGGAAATACGGGCGATCCACAGCTGGCGGAATTCGCGCTTTTTAACCTTGCGATCCCGATAGGCATACTGGCCGGCTTTACGAACGGCATCCTTGGCAACGCGGGTCAGCTTGCTGCGGCGTCCCCAGTAGCCTTTTGCCTGATCGAGAATCTTTTTTCGACGATCTTTGCGTCGTGTACCATCTATTGCTCTGGGCATTTCTAAAGCTCCTAAATCTTTATCTCTAGCTGTAAGGCAGCATACGCATGAGCCGGGGTACTTCAGTCTTGCTGACCACGACCTTGTGCCGAAGATTGCGCTTACGCTTTGGTGACTTCTTGGTAAGAATGTGCCGGGTTCCCTGGCTCTTGTACTTGAACTTGCCGGTGGCGGTTCTTTTGAACCGTTTTGCGGCGCTCTTTCTTGTTTTCACTTTAGGCATGATGAATTACCATCCTTATCTTGTTAGTTGTCGCTCTTCCCTGCCGGTTTTTTCGACTTCGGGCTCAAGAGCATGGACATGAACCGTCCCTCCATCCGGGGCGGACTGTCAATTTTGTAGCTGTCTTCAGTAAGCAGCTCCAATATCTTATCAAGTTTTACCCTTCCAAGTTCCGTGTGGGCGAGTTCCCTGCCCCGGAACCGGATGGTTACCTTAACCTTGTTTCCCTGCTCCAGGAAGTCCTGGACATGCCTGGTTTTAAAGGCCATGTCGTGCTGCTCAATCTTGGGCTGCATGCGCACTTCCTTGAGACGCACATGACTGGTTTTCTTTTTCTGTTCCCGGGATTTTTTCTCCAGCTCATACTTGTACTTGCCATAATTGAGGAGTTTGCAAACAGGAGGCCTGGCCTGAGGTGAGACTTCAACGAGATCCAAATCCAGTTCCTGCGCCATGTTCAGCGCTTCGGAAGTGGCGACGATCCCGGCCTGTTCGCCATTCTGGTCGATTAACCGGACTTCTCTGACGCGGATATCTTCATTGATCCGCATATCTTTAGCAGCCAATATTCCTCCTTATAGTTCACGGGCGTGGAAGGCCATATTATCATGATCTTCCGAAAGGGGTCAAAGGACATACCTTCCCCCCTTGTTGCGACGACGGACTATACACGGAAACCAACAGGCTTGTCCAGATGTCTTTATAACAGTCCCTGCCCCTTGAGTATGGTCTTGAGTTTTGCCACCGTATCATCAGAGGGAGGGCATAGCGGCAGGCGCCAGACCGGTTCCAGAAGCCCCATCTGAGCCAGGCAGGATTTTACGGGGATGGGATTGGTCTCAAGGAACATGCCTTTGAACAGCGGCAGCAATTCGAAGTGCATGGTCCTGGCTTTTTCCATGTTCCCTTTGCGGGCGGCACCAATCATCTCGCACATGTATCGGGGAATGATGTTCGAAGCTACGGAAATGACTCCGGCACCACCCATGATGGTGAGGGGTACCGCCATATTGTCGTCTCCGGACAACACGACGAAATCCCTCGGTTTGGAATCGATGACATCCATCATCTGACCGAGGTCACCAGAAGCTTCCTTCACGGCGATTGCATTGGGATGCCCGGCTATCCGCATCAGGGTGGGTGTCTCGATATTCACCCCGGTTCGTCCCTTGATATTATAAATTACCATAGGCATATCCACCGCATCGGCGATGGTGGTGAAATGACGGTAGAGGCCTTCCTGGGTGGGCTTGTTGTAGTAAGGGGCCACC
>DAOVYP010000107.1 GCA_030635565.1 Spirochaeta sp.
AGGTACTCACAGTCAGAATCGGCGATAAAGACCAAACGGCACATCCTGAAATATCACCTTTCCTTTCATCGGCCTTTTTTTTGGCTGATATGCAATAAACATCACCCGCTGACTAATACAGTCGAAAAATTTGATTAAACAATTTCAATTATTTATATTACATTCTATATATAGAACTTAATACAAAATGATCATCAGGAGGATCAATTTGAAAACAATTGTGAAAGTATTTTTACTCGGAACAGCTGTTTTTTTAGCAAGCTGTGCTACTTCAACATCCGGTAGTAATCCATCATCAGAATCAACTGCAGCTCCCGCAATGAAAATGACTACGGAGATACCGGCAGGTATTCCCACTCCGAATTATATCGATTCCAGAATTGGAGAATTAGTTTCGGTAGATGGTGTACCTACAAAAGAAACCGTTGCAAAGATTTATGACAATCTTGATTACCATCATGCTCTGCAGGCGTTTTTAAGCGGGATACAGATCGCCTCAATGGAGGCCATGAGAACGGGTATAGAAGCTTTTGGTCCCCCGAATACAACAGTACTCCTGTTTGAAGATTTAATGGACTCAAAAGCACTCTGGCTCACACCGAATACGACAAGTGTTTACATGACGATGTGGTTGGAACTCGGTGACGAACCTTACGTCATAGAAACACCGCCGGACGTTCTGGGAATTATTGACGACCACTGGTTTAAATACGTAACTGACTTCGGAAGGTTGGGCGCGGATAATAACCAGGGTGGAAAATTCCTTATAATTCCTCCGGGATACGAAGGAGAAATACCGGAAGGCTATTTAACTTATCACACCAATACCTATGGGAACTGGGTTATCTGGCGTGGTTTCCAGGTTGACGGCAGCCCGGCACCAGCTGTTAATACCACGAAAGAAGTGTATAAGGCCTATCCTCTTTCTCAAAAAGACAACCCGCCTGAACTGAATTTTATAAATGTGTCCGGTAAATTCAACAATACGATTCACAACATGGACAGAACCATATTTGATGAAATAAATGAAGTGGTTCAATCTGAACCGAGCATCGGGCAGAACCCGGAGATTCTGGGTGTGTTTGCTTCAATCGGTATCAGAAAAGGTGAAGAATTCAATCCGGATGAGAGAATGAAGGACATCCTCTCAGATGCAGCAGAGGTAGGATCTGTAACAGTAAGGACAATTATATCTCAACCCAGAGATGAGGGGTTTTACCTGTTCGGAAAGGACTCTATCTGGACGAATCCCTTTGTAGGCGGAAGCTATCAGTTTATAAATGATGGTGTACATCTGCTGGATGCGCGTGCGGCTTTTCACTTTTATGCTACCGGCATCACACCGGCCATGGCCAGAGACATTATTGGTAAAGGTTCCAAGTATGCGGTAGCGTACCTGGATAATGAAGGAAATCCATTTGACGGGAACAAAACCTACAAGGTAAACGTTCCCGACAACGTTCCTGCAGCTGATTTCTGGTCCTTTACGCTTTATGACAACCAGACAAGAGCCATGCTGCAGACAGACCAGAGATTTCCGGGACTTGATGGAAATAAAGAAGGTTTGATCAGAAATGCGGATGGATCATATGATGTTTATTTCGGACCTGCAGCTCCTGAAGGCCAGGAAAATAACTGGGTACAGACAATCCCCAATAGAGGTTGGAATATGGTATTCAGATTATACGGACCCCTTGAACCCTGGTTTGACAAAGAATGGAAGCCGGGAGAACCGGAATTGGTTAAGTAACTGATGCTGATCGCCGGGTAACCGGTTTGTCCCGGTGCTTGATTTTAATCTGCGGATATTGCTGTACTCTGACCGACACGCGTTCGCATCCGCAGTGCCCTGCGTCGGCTCGATCAAGTCTGAGCAAGCTCTGACTCCGGCATCGTGGTATCCCGGGAGCTTTAGAACATCAACTCATGAGTTTCCGGACTGCCGTATTCGGGGATTGAGTCCATCTTCAAACCCCGATTTGCCAGGGTTGTCTGCACAATTTTCCGGTTAAATGGATGAGTTTCCGCATGGTTCAGATATTCATCAACCGGCACCCATCCGGCTTCTGAAATCTCACCGGGATCAATTGTGATTTGCGAACTGAGAGGATTCAGACGACAGATAAAATAAATATCCGATTTACCATAGCGGTATCCGTGCCAGTGACGAAAGCAGTTCAGCGAGAGAAATTCACTTCGGATACCGGTCTCCTCATAAACCTCACGTACAACAGCATGAGAAATGTGCTCTCCGGGATCCAATGCACCCCCGGGCAATTTAAAATGTTTCCGGGTATGATGGCGTTCCTGAATAACCAGAATCCGGTTCTGTGAATCAATCAGGACACCGCCGACACCGATATAATGGGTCGCATACCCTGGGACAAAAGTATCAGGATTCACCCTGTAAATCAGCTGTAATCCATGCTCATCCGCATGATGATAGAAAAAACCCAGATCCACCGCCGGTGCCACCAGATCAGACCGGGACAGCGGCAGATAAAGCCAGACGAGTTGGAGCTCCGTATTTTCAATGTCTCTGAGGGTCTGCTTCAGAATATTAAAGAAATATAGTCTATCTTCCGGTAAAGACCCGGTTTCCAGTACAGCTCCCTGAAAGGGATTGGTTTCATAAGCAAGAACCTTATTTCGATTCATGGCTTACCCTACATTTAATTCAATTCTCGATCAACTTTCAGGTTTTTTTCCTGTATTCCACTTTGTGTCAGGTTATGGTTTGTGTGACTCAAAAAGATTGTCGATCGCCATTTTCGCTTCGACGAAACGGTTGTTGTAGTCGCCGCTGACGGTCCGATACGATATGCCATATTCAGAAAGCATCTCTTTCAGGTGAATGTTGTTCTTTTCCCTCACCTTCTCATCTCCGGCAAAACGGATACCATCGTCGACCCACTCGAGATCGGGCTCAAGAAAAAGCCAGAGGTCGAATTTCTGACGTCTGATGATTTCATCGATCAGACCGCTCCTCCGCTTGAAATACATTTCAAGATAATCCTGGGTGACAAAAGCAACGCGGTCGATCAACAGGAGGCGGTTGCAGCCGAGGGTCAATTTCTCGGTCAGGAGGAAGTGTTCCATGGCGAGCTGGTCGAAGTGCTCCACCGTAAGCTGGTCGCTGAAACGAAGACAGTAATCCCGACCAACCTCATGAACGTACGGTGTGTTGTAGAACTTGCTGAGTTTCTCTGTGAGGGTTGTCTTGCCCACGCTCTCAGTGCCTACAATGGCAATCCGCTTTACGAAAAAAGCCTGGACGGTCTGAGGGAGAAGATCCCAGTAATCGTAGAGGTTCTGCCTTATCTCTCCGGCGGAACGGGCTCCCACGGTGTCACGCCGGGCGTCAATGACAACATGCCTGGCCTCGGGATAATACTTGTCAAAGAGTTCATCGTACACATGTTCTGAACTGAATACATGGGTTATGGGCTTGCCGATCGCTTCTTTAACAGCCCGGGTGCCGGCGTCCCAATCGTCGGATTTTCCCCAGCTTTCGTCCTGTATATGGAGGATGCGGATGTTTTCCAGCTGGCTGAGACACTCACCGATCCAACTCAATCTCACTTCCGCCGGCATGGGTACCACACCGTCGGAAATGCAGATTTCCCGATCCCGATCTTCGCTCGAGTTGAGTACCACATAGAGATTCTCCACCTGGTTGCTCGCTTCGATGATTGCAAATATATGACCCCGATGAAAGGGAAGGAAACGCCCTCCGATGAAGCCGACGGTCCCTTTTATATGCGCCAGTGACTGCATTTCGTGACGCTCCTGAGTCGTTGTTCTTAACCCTATCTTAACCGATCCAAGGCCTTTTCAATGCATAACAACAACATAATTTTACTGATTTCCGGAATTTATCGACTGCGCACAGAATTATGGCAGCGGGAGAAGATGAAGACGATTTCTGCCAATCCAAAGGGTGGATTCGTCCTCCGGTGCTCGGTTCCCCTTCGAATCCGATATCCTCCACATGAATGAAGCCGCCCTGCCGGACGGCTTCTTGTGGAGGATATCGGATTCGAACCGACGACCTGTTGATTGCGAACCAACCGCTCTGCCAACTGAGCTAATCCCCCGGGGAAGCCAAGAATATACCGAGTCAGGTTGATTTATCAAGAAGCAATTACCAGGTCATATCGAATCCGGAATATCTGCCGGTTGAAGACTTTTTCTCCGCCTGTACTTCCCTGACCATGGCTCCCGGTGGGCCGTCTCTCAGAAGAGATTCCAGTAAATCCAGGTTATCATCCGCACCTTCCGCCCAGACTTCCACCGATCCGTCGCCCAGATTACGGACCCAGCCGGTGAGGCCGAGGGATTTTCCGCGTCTCATGACAAACCAGCGGAACCCGACACCCTGCACCAGGCCGACGACAATGTATTTCCTCGCACTCACGATTTCACCTTTCAATCACCGCTATATTTACTGCTCTTGCTCCTGATAAGAGCCCGAACACGCGAAACCAGGAACCCCCGGCGAACCAGTGCCGCCAGCAGTTTTTCATCGGTAATACCGGATCGCCGGGACAGCTTGTCCCAGGCTCGCTCCATCGCTTCTTCGGCCTCATCGTCCCCGAGCTCTTCAAGGACGGTCTCCACGGCCTCACGAGCTGCGGAGCCGCCGATTCCCCTGGACATCAGAGCACCGCGTAAGCGTGAGGGTCCTTCCGGTCGGCTGCGCAGACGAGAGCGAACCCAGGCTTCGGCGAAGCGCCGGTCGTCAAGAAAGCCGGCGGACACAAGCCTGTCCAGGGCTGATGAAACAGCCTCCCGGGAGAATCCTTTCTTTGAAAGTTTAACCGCTAAACCCCGCCGGCACTGTTCCGAACGGGCCAGCAGGTCCAGAGCCTTACGGCGGCAACGATAGGTTTCGGAGGCTGACTCGAGGTCAGCAAGAATTGATTCATCCAAATCCAGACCCGCCGAAAGATGGAGTGCTGCCGGGTGATCTGCGTCCAAAAGAAAAAGGGAACCATCCTCGAGACGTACACGCAGTACACTCCCGTCGGTTCCCTCTCTCTTGAGTTCGGAGATTTTAACGTTTGGAGAACTGGAACTTCTTCCGTGCTCCGGGTTGACATACTTTTTACGCTCGACCATACGGGCGTCCCTGGTGAGGAAGCCGTTGGCTTTCAACGTGGGACGGTTGGTTTCATCGAGTTCGACGAGGGCCCGGGCGATTCCATGACGGATCGCACCGGCCTGACCATTGATTCCGCCACCGCGGACATTGATGAGGATATTCAGCTTTTCATCGTTGGCTGTTACCGACAGAGGCTGCCTGACGACATCCCGGAGAACCTCAATGGGAAAGTACTCTTCCAGACTTTTGCCGTTCACCTTGATTCCCGGTGCACCTTCCCGAATGTACACACGGGCTACGGATGTTTTTCGACGGCCTGTACCGTTGGATATAATCTTAATCACAATATGCTCCTAGAATTCCAGTGCTTCAGGCTGCTGCGCATCATGGGGATGAGCGGCACCAGCGTAAATCTTTACATTCTGATAAAGCTTATTGCCCAGTGGGCCGCGAGGCAGCATGCCTCTGACGGCTTTTTCCATTGGAGCCGTCGGCTTGCGGGAAACGAGCTTTTCATAGTTCTCAACTTTGAGTCCACCGAGATATCCTGAATGCCGGTAATACAGCTTGTTCTGCTTCTTGTTGCCAGTCAACTGAACCTTGTCCGCATTCACGATGATGACGAAATCACCAACATCATGGAATGGAACATAATAAGGCTTATGCTTACCCCGGGCAATGGACGCCGCTTTCACGGCCACGCGTCCCAGGGTTTTGCCGGTCGCATCGATGACGTACCATTTATGGACGACATCTTTTGGTTTTACGTAGATCGTTTTCATTTTTCTGCCTCGAGCCTGTTTCAATGAGTCATCCGGGATTCGACCCGCCAGGTTCCATGGCTAAATACAGAACAAGACGTCAATCCCGCGTAAAGAGTCTCTTTCGAATAAAGATTTGAAAGAAACTCAAGGGGTTTAGTGGCGGTATATAATCACCGAATCGGGAACTTTCGTCAATACCGCCTGTTACGGATGAGAAAAGCCATAAAACCGGCCGCCAGAAGGATGGGGGGCAGGCCGGAAAGCAGAGATTTGAGCAGCGGAAAACCCTGCCACACCAGCAACTCATAAGAAGCCAGTCCGATCATGACCAGTGTAGCGTACAAGGCATCAATAAAGAAAAACATGGCGCCGAGGACGACGAGCATCCATGCGGCATCCCGGGTCCGTGACCACAACGCAATAGCGGGAAATGCCGCCAGGAAGGAACAGACCATCCGTACAAAAACGGGAATGGCCTCGATATCATTCATTATCTAAATACCCCTGCCTGTGAGCAAGGCAGTTTCCTGAGTTGAAATATCCGTTGGTAGAATCGAGGATCTATTCGGTGACGGCGCAATGAGAATCCGTTGAGAAAACAGGGATTCGAAAATAACGTTATATTCCCTGTTATTTCCGCGGAACAGCATGTACGGCCCCCTCCTTTCCCAAATATCGGCATTTACATCTGATATTGGAGTATTTCCGTCCCTGAAAGTATCCTTGATGGATGCACAGCTGCGAACCAGTGCCGCAAGGATAACAGGTGAAACCAGTTCTGATCGGAGTGCCGGTTCACCGGCATTTCCATACAGCACCGGTTGAACTTCACTCAGGCCGGGAAGGGGCAGGACAGGAAAGAGAAAATCAGCCTCCGGATGACCGGGCAGCAGAGGGCGCCCCCAGAGTACCGAGGCGCGCCTGCCATCCCCGCCGCCAGAACCAACCGGCAGATCCAGGGGATCAACCGGCGGCTCATCAAGCCCCAGGGCCGCCAGAGCCGCATCGGCATTCCGGTATATGCGGACACCTCCGTATCCGGGAAACAGGCGCATCAGCGCCTTCTCAAGCCGTCCTTCCCAGCGGCTCGGATAAGGCGCGTAAAGCCCCCGGTCGATTTCGTTCTTCAGCCTCAGGGAAACGCCGTTCGGTCTGTGGCCCATCAGGGCCCGGCCGCCGTCGGCCCAGCAGTCAAGCCAGCGGGAGCCGTCCAGGGCGTAGAGTCTGTATCCCCGGGCCCGACCGATACGGGGAAGCCGGGCAAGTCGGGCGGATTCTTCAGGAGTTAAAGGGCCGAACACAGTGTCCGCTCCTTATTAAGTGTAATGCGCCTCACCGCGGCAGAGGTCA
>DAOVYP010000541.1 GCA_030635565.1 Spirochaeta sp.
ATCATCCGATCATATTGCCTGGCGGCTCTTTTGGTAATCCGGTTCATCCGGGAGGCCACCCAGGACAGGGGCTTTTCCATGGAGATGTCCGGAAAGAATACCAGAGCTTCGGCAGCTGTTTCAGATGTGATGAAATCCGGAATCGGCTCGACGGCACGGTAGGCGTAGGGCGTCACCAGGTATATTTCGGCCTCGATACCCGCCTTTTCATAACTCCAGCCGGTAAATGGCGGTTCTGCAGTTCGGAATGCGAATGTCCTGTCCCTGATATCCCTTTCGGCGGCCACCGACTCAATCAGTCCGCTCCATCTTAGATATCCGTATCCCGGCCCGTGATGGGCAATAATTACCGGGGATTGGCGGACTTCCGGATTTTCGACGGTCTCGACTCCATCGCCGTTTTCGGTTTCTGGAATTGCCGGCAGCAATCCCAGATCCTCCGCAGGGATCCAGAGGAAAACCGGCGGTTTCACTTCATTTTCGGCCGGGCTGCCTTCCCCTGTGCTTTCTTCCGCTAATCCTAACGACAGCGCCAGGAGTTCCGGTGACACTTTACCGTCTTCCCCCAGTGCCAGTAATCGCATCGGAGTCTCATCGGGAAGAAGCCTCTGATTGAAATCCTGCACGTATATCATGAAATCGCAGTACTCGAGGTATCCCAGGGCGGCATCGGCGGAGAACAGGAGTTTACCCGCCCGAGTCACATCATCACCATTAACGACGAATCGATCCAGCTCCTCCTGATTTATTGTGTTCAGAAAAAACAGGCCGATTTCTCTGATCCCAAGGTCGTAAAGAATAGGAATCAGCGATCTCATCAGGTCGACGGTATCGGCTCTGAGTAAATCATCCTGGACCAGAACGATGGATCGGCCCGCGGAAAGTTCTTCCGCCAATAGACCGGCTGGGGTCTCCCGGTTTTCATCCAGTCGGCGGTGGAGTGATGATGCATCTTCAAAAGAGACAAGGGAAAGCTTCGGCCGGCAGGAGGTCAGCAAAATCAGAATCCCGAATATACAGAGTAATCCGAGTGCAAACCGGTGGATTACCCGAGAGTTATTTTTTGTTCTCAGTCGCATGTATGTTTTCTTCTTCCAGTCTGGAGATGAGTTTCTCCACGTCTTTCTTTTTCATGTTGAGAATGACCGGCCTGTGATTCTTTGAATACAGGGTAATTCTGTTACCGCTCAGCCGTTTATAGTCGATCATGCCGGAAAATGGATGGTATTCGGCAGTATGACGGTAGTGTAGATACAGGCTCAGCCCCTCCCTTCCGGATCTGAGCAGGGGGCGATGATTACCGTATATCACCAGGAACAGTACGAGCACAATACCGGCCAGATAGATAATCATGTCAACCATCCGGTAGTTCACAAGAAGCGGCTGCAGCGCCGGAAGAAAGGGGAGTAGATACAGATAGTGGGCGGCCCGGGGTACGGGATGTGTCGTAAGGATGAGGGCGGCCATCAGGTTATCCTACCATATCGCAGCAGTTCCGTCCGGCCGATTTGGCCTTGTAGAGAGCCCGATCCGCTGCGGCGATCAGCTCGGCGGGTCCGTCAGTGTCCGGACCGAAGGATGCGATACCCATGCTGATGGTGACTGTTCTTCCGGCCACATCTCCAGCCCGTGCTTCGATAAGCTTTCTGGCTTTTTCCGCAACCAGGAAGGCGCCTTCGATATCGGTTTCCGGGAGTATCACGGCCAATTCCTCTCCGCCGTAACGGGCTGCGGTATCGGAGGATCGGCAGCTGCTTCGAATCATTTCAGAGACCGAGCGGAGCACCTCGTCTCCTTTCTGATGTCCGAAATCATCGTTGTATCCCTTGAAATGGTCAATATCTCCGAGTATCAGACTGAGATTCCGACCGTAGCGGGCGGAACGGTCGATTTCCTCCTGGAGCTTCTGGTCGAAAAACCGGCGGTTGAAGAGACCTGTGAGTCCGTCCCGAAAGGCTATGTCCGAA
>DAOVYP010000546.1 GCA_030635565.1 Spirochaeta sp.
CGCCCATGAAGATTCCATCCTGATGGCGGTGAACCGTGCCAACTTCAAGGGTATGGTTGTTGAACAACCCAAAATCATCTCCCGGCTTACCTCTTCCCTGGCCGAGAGGATCTGGAACCTGAACCGGCAGCTCCGCAACACTCTTATCGATGATCCTGTGGGAAGGCTCTACGACAGCCTGGTTCTGGAGCTCGACAAGGAGCGGCTTGACACAAGCTCCCGGCAGTCCCATACCTTCGGCTTCGGTCCCAACGATCTGGTTAACATGGTGGGTCTGGCCAAAGACGCCGGCCGTGCTGCCATTGCAACCCTCCTTGAGAGTAAAGACCTGAATGTGGTGGACAACAAGCTCTATTCATCGGATATTTCCCAGATCAAGAAATCCGCCGAGTACTACAAGAAGATGGAAATCCGCCGGGAGTCGCGGCGGGAGAGAGCTCGATAGGAACAAGAGACAGTTTGTATCAGCTGCCCTGAGTGAAATCGCCGGTGATATTGGCGGGTTATTCCCAAACGAAGAGAGCGAAGTACCCTCGGGTATTTCCGAAAGAGTGCCGGGAAAGAATGGTTTAATACCCCGCGGCTTGCCGCGGAACAGGAGCCGCTCAAGCGACTCCGGGTCCAGGGCTTGCCCTGGGCCATTCATCCCACCCGAAGACTGACCACCAGAACGGCGTTCTCTTCATACGGATCGGTGGCGGCGATGACGCCGCTGTCATTCATGAATTCCGTAGGCCCGGTGAAAACGAATCCCAGGATTTTTCCCGACAGGCTCACCGTCAGACCGGCGTCGGTAGGAGAACCGGGTAAGCGGTCGGGTAATGCTTCGTCGTAATATGCACGGGTGTAGGGGAGTTCGTTAGCCTTGATATCGATCCAGAGATGGGCTTCAGGCAAAGCCTTTTCCCAGCCATCGTGATACGTGTCCCGGCAGATGGTTGTGACGAAATTGAATCCATCGATTTCGAAGGACCGGGCATCGTCAATCCGTCCGGTTTTCAGATTGAGTAGACTGACCTCCGGATCCCCGGGGAACACCTTGTCCTGGGTCCAGATCAGTTCTCCTTCCGCGGAAAATAACAGAGCCCGATTCCGCATATTTCCATCGGTATCGAGAATCAGGGTACTGCCGGCGAGGATGGCGTAATCCCGTTCCCGGGACAGTTCTTTCCACATGGAAATGACTTCGGGTTCAGCCATTGCGAGGGCCCGGGCGGTCAGCCGGCGGCTGCCGGCGGGATCGGCCGCGAGGGCGGAAGTCTCCTCATCACTCAGATAGGAGAGCCCAGGGAAGGCGGAAATATATTCCGGGAAGACCGCCAGGTTCAGGGGGCGGCCGGGAGCGGTGAGGGCCGCCTCGGCCTCGAGGCGGTCCAGGGTATTAACCACCGCGCTGCGGAAAGATTCGAGACTGCTGTATATCTCCCGGGAGACGGCGAACTGGACGGCGCCGACGGTGAGGTATCCGTCTGTATCGGCATCAGCCCGGGCGAACAGGACCGCGGGGGTGAGGAGCAGGAACAGAAGAGCTAAACCCCTAGGGCTGAGCTTGCGAGAGGTCACCTGGAATATTCCGGTTAATACCATAATCAATCCCTGGTGAGCTTGCGGTATTTGAGACGTTTGGGGATATCCGCTTCGCTGCCCAGGCGTTTGTGGCGGTCCTCGTCGTATTCGGTCCATCCGCCGGGATACCAGAATGTTTTGCCGTCGCCTTCGAAGGCCAGCACATGGGTGGCTACCCTGTCCAGGAACCAGCGGTCGTGGCTGATGACGATTGCAGTTCCGGGGAAGGCATCCAGGGCTTCTTCCAGGCCCCGGATGGTGGCGACGTCAAGATCATTGGTGGGCTCGTCGAGGAGTAAAAGATTGCCTTCCTCCTGGAGCACCAGGGCCAGGTTCAGCCGGTTGCGCTCACCGCCGGAGAGATTACCAACCTTTTTTCCCTGGTCGTTGCC
>DAOVYP010000381.1 GCA_030635565.1 Spirochaeta sp.
CCTCACCTCCATTCTGATGGCGATGGTCCCGGTGATAATATTTTTCCTTATCGCTCAGAAAAGCATCATTAAAGGAATGGTGCAGGGTTCAATCAAGTAATTTTATTGACCTCCGCCCGGGCTTTACCCGGGCGGGTTCTCCCTCATGAACATAACCGAACTGTATACCAGCCTGATTCACCTCGCGACCGAGCATGCGTCCCTGCTCAAGGGACTCGCATTCGGGTCTCTGGGTTTCTTCATCCTGACACCCATTGCGGCGCCGGCGGTCCTTGTCCTGATGCCGGCAGACATCCTGGTTCGGAAGAGGCGGCCCTTGAGCTCCCGGCCGCCCCTGAAACGTACAGTCTATATCCTCTGGCACATTCTCAAGAATCTGGCCGGTATCGTTCTTATACTGCTGGGATTCCTGCTGCTTTTCCTCCCGGGCCAGGGGCTGCTCACCCTCCTCACCGGCACCATGCTGGCCGACGTACCGGGGAAAAGAGCGATGCTGCGTCGAATACTTGGTGCCGGAGGCATCAGGCCAACGGTGGATAAACTGAGAGTACGACATGGCCGGAAACCGCTGGATTATCCCGGGGAAAACAACTTTCAAAATTAATCCGGCGTGCGATGAGGTTTGCTCATCGGTAGCGCATCCGGTTTCAGGGGCAGGAACATCGCCCGTTCAATCTCTGTGCGCCCGTCGCCCGCAATATTTTCCACATCTTTGTAATATTTGAAACCGCACTTCTCATACAGGGCAAATGCCGAATGGTTATCCGGCATGGTTGTCAGTTCGACCCCGTCATTACCATTGGTCCTTGCATCTTCAATAAGCAGATTGACGAATTTCCGACCCAGTCCCTCTCCCTGAAATGCATCAACAATGCCGATTCCAAGAATTGGAACCCGTTCATTATAGTTCCAAAGGAAGAAATACCCGATTGCATCTTTTCCAAAAAAAGCCAGGTAGCACCTGTCGAGTCCGAGTTCACAGCGCTCGATACGCCGGGCGATAACCTCTTCAATGAAGAGATGCGGGTTGAATCGACTCCTCGATTCACTGGACAGTCCCCCGTAGAATGTAAGAAAGTGTTCATTATCACCACTGCAAACCAGCCGTGTGATGATGGTTTTTCGGCTTTTTGTTAACCATTCTTTCTTCATTCATGCTCCAACGAATTCCAGCGGACCAAAATATTCCGGTCGGTGAAAGTCCGGCTTTTCTGTAAGTGGAAGAAACCATGCCAGATAATGGGGTTCGCTGAGACTGTCACCGCATTTGTAGATATTTGCCGTGACACCAGTCAAATTCGGCCCCCAGGCATCCACACCATCCACCGCTTCCGGGCTGATATTAAGCGAAAGACTCCATTCTTTAATATCATCCCTCTCATCGAATCTCCCGAGGTTAACCAGAAGACCCTCAATTCCAATGAAATCCCTGACTGATTCGGTCAGGTCTGTCCGGTTCCGACGATCCGGCCCCTTTGAAAAAAGGAACAAGCCCGAAGGATTCACTTCGAGATTGTAGTAATCTCTCTCCCGGGGTAAGCGGAAGAAGAACTCCACACAGCTGTCCCGGGAAACTAACTGATGATTTGTTTCTGCTGACCTGACAGTCTTCTCCTGTACATGAAAGTCAAGATTCAAGCAGTCAGGATTCCAGAACCCACTAAGCAAGACTCTGGGGTGATAAGGGAACTCTTCCGGCCATGGTAATACATCCAGGATACCGAGTGCAGCGGGTTCAGCAGCCTCCGGCTTGAAGATGATATTTGTCCTCTTTATTTCATCCATGCCGGAGCATTCTTACCACTCTCCACGTTCAACGAGGATGTTCCGAAGCCCCTTGTAAGCAATCTCCCACTTGTATCCAGAAATATTTCGCGTGGGGAAACGGAAACGGAACTGAGCTTTATCATAGCGGAACTCGAACTTCTGCTGCTTGAATGTGTTCGCGGCGGTGGTTTCCTTCAGGGGAAAACTTATGATTTCGCTTCCGATATCACCGACTTCGATACGGTTCCTGTAGAGCCGTGCCTCTCCCGAATGAACCGGCATCATCGGCATAACCCGCTCTCCCTTTGCCAGGGTGACATTCGAATCCCGCAGCAGTACCGGATCGGCTTCTCCTCCTCTGGCGGCGGTATCCAGGTCGTCCTTGATCCGGTCGACAAGAAACCCGTTCTGCCACTGAATCCAGTCCCGGGGTGATTCGAAGCCGGGGCCGTTTTCGGGATACACAAAGAACCCGTATCGATCCACGTCCACGGTATAGCCGCAGGAACAGAACAGGGTGTTCCCCTCGGATTTAAGATTCCCGATGGTTACGCAGGAGGGGCAGAGATAATGAGCCAGTTCCAGGTGTTCAGCCCGATACCTGCTCCGGATCAACACCATATTTTCCTTCTGCCACTCATATTCATCGTGATCCAGAGCTTCGCTGATACGCCTTTCAATCTCGGCGAGCTTCATCGTCTTTATTTCTTCGGCATCGATGATACGATTGAAATGCACTTCGATACGGCTGGGTCGAATCTTCCAGCTCCATCGGGGTTTTGTGAGATACCCGCCCTTGTAAATCGGCACAATCACCGGGACCTTCAGAAACCGGACCAACTTGGCCGTTGCCGGAATGAGTTCCTGTGTCCTGCCGTCCCAGGTCTGTGTCCCCTCAGGAAAGATTCCTACGGGATACCGCAGGGCAATGGCTTTTCTCAACCCCTCGATGGTAATCATGTCGGACTGTTCCTTCACCTTGGGAATCACTCCGCCGAATAATAGTAAATTTTTTGATGTATCCCGGAACGCCGCATCGGAAGCCACCCAGCGGATCGGCCGAAGTAGGGCAAAGCAGATAATGAAGGGATCCCATTGATTCGTGTGATTCGGCAGAAAGACGAAGGGCCCCCGGGTTGAATAGACTTCCCTGATGTTCCTGTAGCGGACATGCAGTATGAATGGAACAACAAAAGCCAGTACGAATTTCGACAATAAATTCATCATGGCATTGATAAAAATGAATAGAAATATCTTTGCTATCTTCATTAATTGGACACTCGTTGTTTTTTGTTTATATTAATTGACCTCTAGCGCGCTGTCGAGACGATAGCTGAGACCGCTGCTCGGGGTCAGAGCCATCATTTCCCCATTCCCTCTCTTTTCATCTTCCATCTTTCAACTCTCCCC
>DAOVYP010000217.1 GCA_030635565.1 Spirochaeta sp.
CGCCCGGGAGTGCGTCCATGAAATAGGTTACATACCTATCATGAGACGCTGTTCATCAGCTACCACTTGTAGTTGCTGAACGCTTTATTGGCTTCCGCCATCCTATGGGTATCTTCCTTCTTCTTGAAGGCGACGCCCGTGGAATTGAACGCATCAAGTAACTCGGCGCTCAACTTCTCTCTCATACTCCTGCCACTCCGGCCTCGGGCCGCGGTGATAATCCAGCGCATGGCCAATGCCTCCCGCCTGGATTCACGTACCTCAATGGGCACCTGGTAGGTGGAACCACCGACACGGCGGGATTTGACTTCCACCATGGGTTTCACATTTTCAACAGCCTTGAGGAAAACCTCAAGAGGCTCTTTACCGGACTTCTCACCAACGATAGCCATGGCGCTATAAACGTTATGATAGCTCGTTGATTTCTTACCCTTAAGCATCATGCGGTTGACGAATTTCGTAACAACCTTGCTTCCATACCGCGGATCCGCATCGACGGGTCGTACGGGGGTTTCTCTTCTTCTCGACATAAGTCCCTCTACGCCTTGGGCTTCTTGGTCCCGTATTTGGACCGGCCCTGCCTGCGGCCGTCGACACCCAGAGTATCTTTGGTACCACGAACAATGTGGTAACGGACACCGGGAAGATCCTTAACCCTGCCACCGCGGATACAAACCACGGAATGTTCCTGCAAATTATGTCCGACACCGGGAATATAGGCGGTAACCTCGATTCCGTTGGACAGGCGCACACGAGCCACTTTCCGCAGGGCGGAATTAGGCTTCTTGGGCGTAATAGTCATAACGCGAGTACAAACACCCCTCTTCTGGGGGCAGGACTGCAGAGCCGGTGAGTTGGTCTTTTTGACCGTAGACTTTCGTCCTTTTCTCACTAATTGATTAATAGTCGGCATTTTATGCGTCAACTCCTAAATAGTGCTATCGGCTCAAGATCCCGAAGCACGCAGATATTAGCGGTTTGCTCCCTAAAGGTCAATACCGGGGAGCCCGCAATCCAAAGAGTGCTTATCACTCTCCTTTAACGATTCATTTATTACGGTGATCCGGCACTCCGCGACCCTTCCGAAACGACCGAATTCGTACCCTCTTCTTCGCCCAGAAGCTCCGCTTCACGGCGCCGCTGTTCCAGTATGTTCGCCACATGGGCGTCCAGATCTTCAGTGTCCTTGGTGAACAGCTTAAGATCCCTGTATTTATGCATACCGGTACCTGCGGGAATGATGTGCCCGATAACCACATTTTCCTTCAGACCCCTCAGGGTGTCCACATCACCGGCGATGGCGGCGTTGGTAAGTACCCGGGTCGTCTCCTGGAAACTGGCGGCGGAAATCCAGCTGTCGATGTTCAGCGACGCTCTGGTGATACCGAGAAGCAGAGGCTTGGCCATGGATGGCTGGCCCCCTTCCCTCATTACCTTCTCGTTCTGGGTCCTGAACTGATACTTATCCACCTGCTGACCGAAGATGAAGTTCGTATCGCCAACGTCAATAATCTCGACCTTGCGCATCATCTGCCTGATGATGACGCCGATATGCTTGTCGTTGATGTTCACACCCTGCATCCGGTAAACTTCCTGCACTTCGTCAACCAGGAACTGCTGCAGAGCATTCTCACCCTGGATTTCCAGGACATCATGCGGATCTTTGGGGCCGTCACAAAGAGGTTCGGCGGCTTCAACCGGGTCGCCGTTCCTCACCAGCAGATGCCGGCCCATTGGAACCAGATGTTTAATCTGATTAGCGTAAGAATCGATGACCGTGATAATCCGCTTACCCTTGCTGATACCCTCGAATCCCACCGTTCCGCTGATGCGGGACAGGATAGCGGAATCCTTCGGTCTCCGGGCTTCAAAGAGTTCACCGACCCGGGGAAGGCCACCGGTGATATCCTGGGTCTTCTGACTCTCTTTCAACATCTTGGCGAGAGTCTGACCGGCCTTGACTGCAACTCCATCCTCAATGTTGAGGTAGGAGTTCTCCGGCAGATAGTAATCCTGAAGACTGGTACCGTCTTCATCAACGATGGAAATCCGGGGCTGCAGGGTATCCGCAGAAATATCGGTGATTTTCTTCTCGATATTCCCGGTATCCTCGTTGATTTCCTCCCGGAGGGTTGTACCGGGGATGATATCCTCGAATTTCACCTTACCGTCCAATTCGGCGATAATGGGCTCGCTGAAAGGGTCGAAGATAGCAAGAGACTCATCGGCTTCCGAGATATGCCCCTCGGTAATGAGTACGGTGGATCCGTTTCTGATTTCCACTTTCTCATCCTGGGCTACAAGAAGAATTCTGTCTTTCCGGAGAACAACAAAGGCATTCTCATCGGCTATGACGGTTTTGCCCTTACGTTCAAGAACCGCCTCACCCTTGATGACCTTGTCCCCGTCTTCCGGGTTTATATCATCACCCTTTTTGGTTTCGATTTCCGCCAGTACACGGGCCACTATTAGAAAACCCTTTCGAGTGAAGAGCTGCCGGCCATTATCCAGGGGTACCGCGGTGCCGCGGATTTCCCTCACCAGGAGGGGATAATGCTTGGCAACATGGTTTTCTTCGGCAATCGTACTTGCCGTACCACCGACATGAAAAGTTCTCATGGTCAGCTGTGTACCGGGCTGTCCGATGGACTGGGCGGCGATGATACCCACCGCTTCACCGATGTCTGTCGTCCTGTGTGTCGCAAGGTTCCGGCCGTAACACTTTATACAGACCCCGTGCTGAGCTTCACATGTGAGTACGGTTCGAACCCTGACGCTTTCGATACCGAGTTCTTCGATTTCGAGAGCTATTTCATCGGAAATCTCCTGGTTCACGTCCACCAGGATGTCTCCGGTGATGGGATGCTTCACCTGTTCAAGTGTAAAGCGACCCATGATGCGGTCGGACAGTGACTCGACAATCTCCTCACCGTCCTTCAGGGCCGTGACATCGATACCATTAATGGTACCGCAGTCGTCCATGTTAATCACCACATCCTGGGCGATGTCCACGAGTCGGCGGGTGAGGTAACCGGCATCCGCAGTTTTGAGTGCCGTATCCGCCAGTCCCTTACGGGCACCGTTGGTTGATATGAAAAACTCGATAACCGACAGACCCTCTTTGAAGTTCGATCGGATGGGAAGCTCGATAATATCCCCCGATGGCTTGGCCATCAGGCCCCGCATGCCCGCCAGCTGCCGGATCTGATTTCTGGAACCACGAGCTCCGGAGTCGGCCATCATATAGACGTTGTTAAATCCATCCTGATCACGCTTGAGGTGATCCATCATCACGTTGGCAAGTTCTTCGTTGGTTTTACCCCAAACCTCAATGACGCGGTTGTAACGCTCTTCCGTGGTAATATGTCCGTCACGGTACTGTGTCTGAATCTTGTCGACTTCATTGTTTGCGGAATCGATGAATCCCTTCTTCTCGTCGGGAACCAGAATGTCGTCCATGCCGATAGTGGTTCCCATCTTCGTAGCATACTCAAATCCAATGTTTTTCAGGGTATCCAGCAGCTGGACTGTGACATAGTTGCCGTAATCCTTGAACGAGCGCATTACTAAATTTCTGATGCCTTTGTCACTCAGTGTTACATTGACAAATTCAACGCCCCTGGGAAGCCTGTCGTTGAAAACGACACGGCCGGGAGTGGTGTTAATCCATTCTTCATCAACCTTGACGTTGATCAGGGCATTCCATGATACCGAACCGCCATCGACGGCCATCATCACTTCTTCGAGAGAACTGTAATAGTGTCCTTCGCCCTTCGCCCCGGGCCGATCCTTGGTAAGGGAATAGAGACCGATAACCATGTCCTGAGAGGGGAAAACAACCGGCTGGCCGTTGGCAGGGTTCAACAGGTTGGTATCCGCAAGCATCAGGGTCCAGCACTCAATCTGTGCGGCCTGTGTAAGGGGAACATGAACGGCCATCTGATCGCCGTCGAAGTCGGCGTTATATGCATGACAGACCAGAGGATGGAGTTGTATGGCTTTACCTTCAACGAGCACAGGCTCGAAAGCCTGAATACCCAGACGATGAAGGGTTGGTGCGCGGTTGAGCAGGACAGGATGCTCACGGACAACCTCGTCCAGAACGGACCAGACTTCAGGAGTTTCCTGCTCGACCAGGGATTTGGCTTTCTTGATGTTATAGACGACGTCCTTTTCTACCAGCTTCTTCATGATGAATGGCTTGAAGAGTTCCAGGGCCATCTTGGTAGGCAGACCGCATTGGTGCAGTTTCAGTCTGGGACCGACGACGATAACCGAACGACCGGAATAATCGACACGTTTACCCAGCAGATTCTGCCGGAATCGCCCCTGCTTGCCCTTGAGAAGATCGGAAAGGGACTTGAGCGGGCGATTGGAGGCACCCTTCACCACTTTCTTTTTCTTGGTATTATCAAAGAGTGCATCCACCGCTTCCTGAAGCATCCGCTTCTCATTGCGGATGATGATATCGGGGGCGTTCAGGGACATCAGTCTCTTCAGACGGTTGTTACGATTAATGACACGACGATAGAGGTCATTCAGATCACTGGTGGCAAAACGGCCTCCGTCGAGTTGAACCATGGGTCGCAGTTCAGGCGGTATTACCGGGATGACATCAAGAATCATCCATTCGGACCGGTTGCCGGAATCCCGGAAATTTTCAACGATCTCGATTCTCTTTAACAGCCGCTTATCGGCTTTGGCGCCTTTTTCAACCATGGTAACCCGGAGCTCGGCCGAAAGGGCATCAAGATCCATGTTTTCCAGGAGGGTTCGGACCGCCTCAGCACCGATACCGGCGTTAAAGCTCACCCCGAAGCGCTCACGGGCTTCGGCGAACTCCTCTTCAGTGAGCAGCTGCATCATCTTCAATTCAGTGTC
>DAOVYP010000428.1 GCA_030635565.1 Spirochaeta sp.
CATCTGACGATGAACGGCTTCCTCCAGGGGGTCCAGGGCCAGCCACCGCCTACCATAATCAATAGCCTGCATGTACTGGCCCATTACCCCGTGGATTTCCATCAGCCGCTGGAGTGCAGAGGCTAGCTGAAGGCGAAGATTCTCCTGCACCATCAGTTGCCAATCCTCGAAAGTGGTGCTGTCTTTTACATAAAAGCCTGAAAGAAACTCTCCACGAAACAGTCTCACAGCTTTGGCCAGGTGACTCCTGGCGGCGGAAAGATTCCCTTGCGTATCCGCCGTTTGTCCGATTTCCAGGAGACGTCGAAACTCGGCCACGTCGATCTGTAAGCCATTCCCGCAGGACAGCCATATGCCGAGTCGATCGGCACCGAGCCGGTCGGTACCGATGGCATTACGCAAGAGGGAAAGGGTTTGGCGTAAGCTGGCTCGCGCGTGTTCTCTATCCCGCTTACCATGCAGTAATTCAGTCAGTTCATCGCGGCTGTGGCGCTGCGCTGTCACCGCCTGGTATGCAAGGAGTGCCATCACCTTGCGGCGGCCTATTTTCACGGGGGCACCGTCAAGGTAAACACGAGGTGACCCGAGAAAATACAGGGCCAGCCGGGACATGATCACTCCTTTGGTAAAAAGAATAGCAGAAAAAGGGAGAAAAATGAACAAAGTCCACTATGGAACGCTTTCTGTAACGGTAACGTAACGGTCGTCGGCGATATTTCAGGTGGATCTGTTATCGGGTACATTCCTACCCGATTTCTGATATTTCTAATAGGAGGTGAACAATGAAAAGGTTCATCACGATTTGTTGGTTGTTCGCTTTATTGGGCGGACTCCTATTTGGTGCCGGCACGGGAGAGGATAAGACTGTACAGTCGGAGGCAGCTGCTCTCGAAGAGATTCTGGAGCTCGAGAGCACCGCTCTGGATACGTGGTATGGCGACAGCGACCCAACGGCATACACTCAATTGTTTGCCGACAAGGCGACCTACTTCGATCCGTGGTCGGGGGGAAAGCTCGAGGACAGCGCTATCAAGGAATACCTGCTTTCCTTCGCAGGTCAGATCCCCGACTGCCGTTACGAGTTCCTCAACCCCAGGGTTGATCTCTACGGTGACACGGCAGTCTTCACCTGCAACCTGGATGCCACCGACAGGAAGGACAGCGCGGTCACCCAATGGAACGTCGCTGTGGTCTTCACGCGCACCAGGGATGGCTGGGAGAGGGTCCATGCAAACTGGTCATTCAAGGAACTGGGAAGCTGAAACTTGTCTCCGCATTCCGGGCAGGGTTCCAACAGGAGCCCTGCCTGTAACACTGATGTACAGACGGGAGCCGATCGGGGTCAGGGGCAGGGATTGAGAATGGGTAAAGTTGAAAATCCCTGACCGGCCTGAAACCCACTCGATTCCAGCCCCCATACCTTCAACCCTCCCGATGCCGCCTTTCGCCTCAACGCCCGGCCTCACCGAACCCGAACAGCTTTCCCCCATCTCGTTCCTCGTCCTATACTTCCCCCCATGTCTGACTAAACAAGTATTTTCTCCCTCTCCAGAGCCGGTAAACGCTACGGCACCAAAACAATTTTCTCCGAAATATCCCTGAGCTTCTTCCTGGGAGCCAAGATCGGCATCATCGGCGCCAACGGATCGGGTAAAACCACCCTTCTGAAAATCATGGCAGGCCTGGAGACGGACTTCGACGGAGACCGGACGATGTCCGACAAAGTCTCTGTGGGATATCTGCCTCAGGAGCCCGATCTCAGCTCCGGTAAAACCGTCCGGGAGGTGGTGAGTGAAGGTGTCGGGGAAATTGCCGGTCTTCTGGCCGAATATGATGAAATCAGTGACAAGTTTTCCGAACCCATGGACGATGATGAAATGGAAAAACTCCTGGCCCGGCAGGGAACTGTTCAGGAGAAAATTGAAGCTGCCGACGGTTGGGAACTCGATTCCCGGCTCGATTTGGCCATGGAAGCCCTGCGCTGCCCCCCGGACGACCAGATTGTCGATCACCTTTCCGGGGGTGAACGGCGTCGAACGGCCCTCTGCCGGCTGCTGCTCTCCCGTCCCGACGTCCTGCTCCTCGACGAGCCCACCAATCATCTGGACACCGAGAGTGTCGCCTGGTTGGAACACCATCTCCACGACTACTCCGGAACCGTCATCCTGGTTACCCACGACCGCTACTTCCTGGACAATGTGACCGGATGGATTCTGGAACTCGATCGGGGCAAAGGGGTTCCATGGAAAGGCAATTATGTATCCTGGCTGGCCCAGAAGGAAGAACGTCTCCGCCTGGAAGGCAAGGCCGAATCCAAACGGCAGAGGAATCTGGCGAAAGAACTCGAATGGGTCCGGAAAGCCGGTCCCCAGAGAAGACTTCGATCCAAAGCCCGGCTCAAGGGGCTGGATGCCCTTAGGGAAATCGATGCCCAGGAAGAGGCCCGGGATGCCGAACTCTGGATTCCCCCAGGCCCCAGGATGGGTAACCTGATGGTTGAAACTCAAGGCCTCACCAAGGGATTCGACGAAAAGCTCCTGTTTGAAAATCTGGATATCATGATTCCACCCGGGGCCATCGTCGGTGTGGTAGGTGCCAACGGAGCGGGTAAAACCACCCTGTTCCGTCTGATCACCGGGGTTGAAACACCGGATTCAGGCACGGTGAAAATCGGCGATACGGTGAAAATCGCCTGGGCCGACCAGCTCAGGGAAGGTCTGGACCCCTCTCTATCGGTATGGCATCAAATCTCCGGCGGCAGGGATATGATAAATCTCGGCGGCAGGGATATCAACTCCCGGGCCTGGCTCGGACGCTTCGGGTTTA
>DAOVYP010000570.1 GCA_030635565.1 Spirochaeta sp.
ACCCGCATGTCGGACTCGCCGACGAGTTCCGTCCCGGGGTAATACGTCCGGGGATACTCGTTGTCGACGATTCGCTGGGGCGCCCGACCGGTCACATACCCGCGGCCCGATTGCGCGCGAGCCTCCCGGTTCGCCACCACACCCACCGCCGCGCCGTGGGATTCACCGAAAGTGCCGACTGTCAGGAAACGTCCGAAGCTGCTACCGGGCATGATATTTCTCCAAAGCGACCAGCAGGCGCTGGGCGTTTATTGCCGCAGGTGAGTCATCCACATCGTGGACCAGATGGGCGTAATCGCTGTAAAGCCCATCACGCTTCTCGTAGAGCCGGGCAAAATCCTCCCGGGGATTCTCCCCGGAAAGAAAGGGAGGCCTGCCCCCGGTCATGATACGGCTGTAGAGAAGTTCTTCATCGGCCCGGACATACACGTTCGTACCCTTTTTACCTATCCAGGCCATCGCACCGCTGTTCTCCACCGTACCGCCTCCCAGGGACAGGATACATCCCCGGCCGTCCAGATCCGGGACAACCCATTCAATGAAATTCCGGGCGGCATCCTCTTCAAGGAGCATGAACTCATCCTTCCCCAGGTCTTGCCAGATGGACCGGACCGATGTCCAGGCGCCGCCGGTTTCCTTGAGCACCAGATCGTCCATATCATAAAAACGGTAATCCAGATCGCCGGCGATAATCCTGCCAAGAGTCGATTTACCGCAATGTTTGAGTCCGCCGATGAGAATAATCCCCATGCAGCATATCATAGGCGGATTCGCCGTGGGGGAGGAAGAGGTTCCGATTCAAGGTCCTGATGCTCAGCTGCCAATCAAAACCCGCCGAAATTCGAAATGGAGGGATCGTTGTGAGAAACAAAAAGGAATACCGTATCAAAGGCGCCGGGGAGCAGTACCTGAAGATTACCAGGGAAACACAGGCCGGCTTCTCGGTGGTGATTACCAGGGTGGAATCCGGGTGGAAGGAAGAGAAGAAAGAATTTCTGCCCCGTACACTCTTTGAAACCTGTCTGCGTACCGATTACCTCACGCCCATCACCGCCTGAGGCTTTCCGCCTCAGACCTCCAGCCAACCGGAAAGAACCGCGCGGAGTTCGGCCAGACCCTCTCTCTTCAGTACCGAAAACGCGCTGCAGGTGGCGCTCGGTGCCAGGAATGCCAGATCTTTCTTTACCTGTTTTATGGCCGCAGCCCGGCGGCCTGATTTAAGCTTATCCGATTTGTTCAGCAGCACGTGTACCGGCCGGCCGCCGGTGCGGCAGAGAACCACCATCTGCCGGTCGTTTTCGGTGAGGGGGTGGCGCATATCCATCACGATGACGACGCCCTTCAGGCAGTCGCGTTCGGTGATGTAGCAGGTGAGTTCCTCACCCCATCGCCACTGTTCCTTCACATTCACCTTGGCGTATCCGTAACCCGGAAGGTCGGCCAGACGGAGCCGTTTTTCCTCATCCAGACCGAAGAGGTTGATATGCCGGGTTTTCCCTGGAGTCGAAGATGTTTTGGCCAGACCCTTGCGGTTGGTGAGGGAATTCAGCACTGAGGATTTCCCGGAATTGGAACGCCCTGCGAAGGCCACCTCGGCGCCCTCACCGGGGGGCAGGGATTCGTAACCCGTTGAGGAAGTGAGGAAACGGGCATCTTTCAGATAGGCTGCAATATTGGGCATTTAATCAAATAATTCATC
>DAOVYP010000041.1 GCA_030635565.1 Spirochaeta sp.
GCTGGTGCTCAGCGTCGGATTGTTACTGGCTCCTGGAATTCATGCGGCGCAGTGGTTCGAGGGTGAGGGTTTCGCCAGCCTGGCCAACGTGACCCCTGATGAGGCTCGGGATCTCGCCCTGGCGGCGGCCCGCCTTATGCCGGAAATCCCCATCGTCATCGGCGGACACGGACCCAGTGCCCTGCCGGAATATTTCCTGGGCTCATCCCACCCGGCCTTTCCGGACAGACCGCTGTTCTCTCTGGTAGTCTCCGGTGAAATCGAGGGTCATGGAAGACTGCTGACCGAATTATTGAAAGAAATCGGGCCCGCCGACAGGCATCTCGACCTCGGGGAATTGCCGAACCGGACCGAATTCCGACCGGTGGCAGGAGAATCAATCCGACGGGCCGACAGGAGGTCAGTTGCCATTGCTCTTACTCGCGGATGCCCTCGGAAATGCCGATTCTGTTCCAACCATATCTGCCACGGCAGGGAATTCCGAAGCTCAGATTCCAGGCTGTGGGAAGAGGAAGTAATCGGGGCCGCCGGAGATTCAGGGAGGATGAATCTGAATATTGAAGATGATAATATCCTCTTTCTCAAAAAAGAGTTATTCACATTCATCGAAACCCTGAGGACACGGTTTCCAGATATCACATTCAGCGCCGAAAACGGCCTGGATTACATGCTTCTGGAAGCTGTAGACCTGATACGGCTGAAGGACTCAGGGTTCTCTCAGCTCAATCTTTCCCTGGGAGTGCTTTCCGGTGAATCTTCAGCCGAAGAGAACAGGGACGGTGACCCTGAAAAACTGGAAGGACTGATCCGATGCGCCGGAGAAGCAGGTCTTCCGGTCACCACCCACTTCATATCCGGACTGGCCGGCGACTGCGCCGAGGATATCCTGGAGACATTATTATTCCTGGACCGACTTCCGACGAAAATCGGAATATCCAATTTCTACCCTGTGCCGGGTTTACCCGGCTTTACCGATCCGGAATTGTTCTTAAAAAACGCACCGAGGCTTGCCCTCGGCAGTTCTGTATATCCCTGGACCGGTTCCCTCACCACGGCTCAAATGATTACGGCCTTCCGCCTGGCACGCTGGTCCAATTTCCGGAAAGAACAGGATGCAGGGCGCACCGGTACAGCTGTCGAGGAGGAGCTTTACAGTACCGTGACCCGTACCGGACGACTCCATACTGTTATCAGAAAGGGCCGAAACCGAAAGCTGAAGCCTGTCCCGAACCTCGATTCCGACATGATTGAAGGTTTTTTCGCATGCCGTTCATAAGCGTCGTCATTCCCACCTTCAACCGGAAGAAATATATTATTCGGGCGCTGGATTCGGTCCTGGCTCAGACATACCGGGATTTCGACATCCAGGTTATCGATGACGGCGGTAATGATGGAACAGGGAATCTGGTTCGGACGCGGGCAGCTCAGGAAGAAGAGATTCGAATTCAATACAAGCATACACCGAATCAGGGAGTGGCCGCCGCCCGGAATCTCGGTATTCGGCGCTCCGGAGGAGACTGGATCGCCCTGCTCGACTCGGATGACGAATGGCTGCCGGAAAAGCTGGAGAAGCAAGTGGATTTCATGAGGCATCACCCCGGAATATCTCTCATCCATACCGGAGAGACATGGATCCGCAAGGGCATCCGGGTCAACCCTCCGCGGGCCTATCGAAAATATGGAGGAGAGGTATTCGAGAACTGTCTTCCTGTTTGCATGATCGGTCCCTCTACAGCTCTTTTCAGCCGACATCTTTTTGAGGAAGCGGGTGGATTCGATGAGGAATATCCGGTTTGCGAGGACTATGATTTCTGGCTCAGGGTTACAAGCCGGCATGAGGCGGGATTTGTGGACGAGCCCCTGACGGTAAAATACGGGGGGCATGAGGATCAGCTTTCCACCACAGCCGTAGCCATGGACTACTGGCGAATCCGTTCCTTGTGCCGGATTCTGCAAATCCGCAATCTCTCTCCGGTTCGCCGGACTGCGGTACTCGAAGTAATCCGACGCAAGGGACGGATTCTACTGAACGGTTATCGTAAACATGGGCGGGAAGAGCGATACCTTGAGGTTTTATCCCTGTTACGCCGGGCGGATCCGGCATCCACATAGTTTTCTTCGGGAATTTGATCCGCTGTGTTCCCGGCATTATACATATGGAATGACTCGAGTAAATATGACAAGAAAAGTCATCAAAAAAATGGCCTTATTGGCAGGATTTCTTCTGCTGACCTCCCTGACGGTCTTTGCATCCGAAGGAAATTACAACCCCGATCCGAATTTTGCCCAGGTGAAATCCGTCCGTATGGTTTACAGGACCGACGGCCGATGGGACGTCCATGTCGCCGTATTTCACAACGACGAAGGATGGAACCATTACGCCAATGTCTGGCAGGTGGTGGATTCAGTGACCGGAGAGATTCTCGGTGAGAGGATACTGGCCCACCCCCACGACACTGAGCAGCCCTTTAACCGCAGCCTGACCGGCCTTGCCATCCCCGGCGGCGTCCGGGAAGTCCGCATCAGATCCCGGTGCAATCTGCATAACTACGGGGGCAGGGAAATCACTGTGAAGATACCAGGCGACTTGATTAAGGGTTCTACCACTCTTATTCAGGAATAGCTGTAAAAAAGCCCCGCACCAGTTGGCAGTTGCCCAGGGTGCGGGGTGGCTTTATTTCATCGCGTACAGGGTAAGGCCGGAGGTTCCAAGGATGAACATCGATGCGGTACCGGAACCGGCAGGATCTGTTGCAATGCGGTAAGGTGATTCAGCAAAAGGAGTTGCTGTCTCAACAGCAGCATCATAGGTCCATACCGAATCATGGGAACTGATATAGAGAATTCCATCGGCATCATAAGCTATTACTGAGTCACCGGAGATGACCTGATTCACAGTTGTACCAAGTTTCACATCATTGACGAAATCATTCAGAAAAAACCAGCTCTTATCGGTCCGCACATAGGCCAGGAACGGTTTATTCGCGTCATCAACCGTTAATGCCGGGTTAGACCGGTTATTTATCTCGGCCAGGTACTCAATCCAACCCGAATCGAAATAGCCGACACCGGTGGTCTGGGTGGCATTCTTGGTTCTTGAAGCCGCAATATAGACACGGTCGTTGGAGTCTATGGCTGCGTCCAGTCCCTGAACGATATCAAGAAGAGTTTTTAAATCGTTACTCACACTGACTCCTGTCGATGTATAGACAGATTCCATTACATCGGTTCCCTGGGCGAACACAATCCTGGCATTCCCGGTGGAATCGATCAGAATACGGGCATCGGCAAGTGTGACAGGAGCTGTGTTTACAGAACCGATGGTACCGGAACTGCCGATCAGCGTGTCGGATGTCCAATACACCAGGTCGGTGCCGACAAGATAAATGGCATGCAGGTCACCGGCGGCATCAAAGGTGAAATCCAGTACTGCCCCGGATGGTTCGGTGACGGTGCGGGCAATCAGGGTTCCGGCTGTCAGGTCATGATATGAGCCCCCGGCACG
Source organism: Spirochaeta sp. (assembly GCA_030635565.1). Taxonomy (GTDB): domain Bacteria; phylum Spirochaetota; class Spirochaetia; order DSM-2461; family DSM-2461; genus UBA2779. The sequence goes on from DAOVYP010000041.1 coordinate 3,506, forward strand.
AATAACGAGGGAGCCGTCGGAAGCCACTGCCATCAACGCGGAACTGTCGGTGGACAGGGTGTCAATAGTCTCATAAACCTTGTATTCGGTAATCACCTCATCGGATGGATAGTATCCGGTTCCCCCGGCATAAGTTCTCAGGGTTACTGATGCCGTCAAAGTGATTGGTGCCAGGTATGTCAGCCCGCTCATCGCGGGGTCGCTGCCGTCCAAAGTATAATAGATGGTCTCGCTATTGCTGACTGTCAGGGTAACATCGGTACCGGATGCCACGAATCCGGAAGCGATATCGACTACCGGGACCCCGGCCTGGGCCTCCACATTGACACTGACACCGGATATCAAAGAATCGGTATAACCGCTCAGGATGCTGACAGCCTTGAGCTTCGTTGTCCCGACGACGGTTAATTGGACAGGGACGGTGTAAGGGATCGATGCAGCATCCGGATCTGCAGGCTCGGAACCGTCGGTGGTAATCAAATAGTAAATCGCGGCACCCGCAGTATCACTGTTGAGGGTGATTGCCATTGTATCCGAAAACGTGTCGCCGTCCAGAATCCCGGTGATTGTTACACCGTCATCATAAAAATAACCAGATGCAGCAGTCTGGGCTTTGGTGTAGCCCACAGTAGAAACTGAGGAATCGTTGTAGCCGGCCAGAACGGCATAAGCTTTGATATTAAGGGTATCGGCTGCACCCAGGGTTGTCATTGCAGGCGGATTCATATCATCAAAGAGGTTGTCCGTTACAGCAGGGATTGCCGGTTCGGAACCATCGACGGTATAGGTGAAATAGATATCCGCACCGACAGTCGTGGATGACATCATAATCAACTGATTGTCAGGGATGGCTCCATCGACTTCAGAGAAAACGACGGGCGTTACAGTCAGATTTACGGTATAGTCAGCAGTCGCAAAATCAGAATCAGTCAGTCCGCCAAATCTGGCGAAAGCCATCACCGCATAATCACTGCCTGCCGGTAATGTAAAAGGAGATGAGTAAAGATTATCGGTATCCGTAGGAACCGTTCCGTCAGTCGTATAATAGATTTCGGCTCCCGGGGTTCCTGATGTCATGAAGATTTCAGCAACATCGGAAATGGTTCCGGAATCCGGAGTGATAACAGGGATTTCCACACGATCAACGGTGGTGCCGGTTCCCGGGGATAAAGGGTTACTGCACCCTAACAGCAGAGCCGCAAAGCTCAGCATAATTACGGTATGAATTATTGGCTTCATTTTATTCGTCATTTGTTTCACCTCAATAAGGAGTTGAATGCATAAGTACGATACTTAATTTGCAATTACTGTGCCAAACATCAATGTGGTGCCATGGATGTGTGTAATTAATTACTGTATAATGATTTAGAATGTATTTCCTGTAAGATGCAAGATATTTGCTTTAACAGAGGCTCTATGTCTCCTGCATAAGGCAACGATCTGATTGTCACTAATTAATTACATATTAACGATTTATCACCTATTACACTTTGCATAATACATTCTCTATAAATGCCTGTTCACACATACAGGATCGTGTTATCTGGATATTGCATAGGTATAAATCGCCATAATGGAGAATCGGCTCGTAAGGAATTCATAGTCCGATGAGGGATACTGATATGATGGCGGCAGCTGATTCTCCGGATTCCCCAATGATGTCCCGACGAACTTGGCCTGCACCAACAGGTTGTCGAGAACCCGCCAGCCGAACCACACCTGATAGTTGCCGGGAAATGCGAAATACGGATCGATACCATTGATTTCACCGCCATTTATATTGTCGGTCCAAATCGTACCTCCGGTCGCAAAACCGAGCATTATGCCCAATTCCATATTGTAACGCGGCCGACCGACGACACCGAATGTGAGGTAATGGGATGAGGCATAATCAAGAGCATCGTCGAAAACCATACCCCAGGAGGCACCGACACCCAGGAAGGGAATCACGTTTACCATCGCCCCGAACTCGATTCCCTTGATACTCCCCACCGGGGCTCCGTCGATCCAGATCAGGAACCGTTTGGAATTCATTCGTATGACGACATTGAGATTTATGCTGCTGTAATCGAGATTGTCCCATGCATAGCTGATACCGCCGCCGATTTCCAGCCTGGTACTCTCCCTCTTCTCCAGATCTTCCCTGATTTCCCATTCATCCCGGCTGATGTCGCTCAGGGCATTGGCCAGAACAGTCACTTCCGTCTCTAGTTCTCCCAGGGACATTGTCGTTACCGATGCAGTCTTCATTACCGATCCGGTGCTGACATTGATAATGCGGCCGGTAACGGAGATTTCATCACCGACTTTCATTACCGAACCGGTGAGTATGGCATCCACACCGTATAATTTTCCGATTTCCGGCGCCTGCTCCTCATCGATAACACCGGAGAGCATGAGATTCTGTTCTTCAAGGACTTCCTCGAGGAATAAGCGCTCCTCGACTTGATAGGCTCCCAGCTGCTGAAACTCGGTAACAACCCATTCGGCGATAATGACTCCGGCATTTTGAAGCCCGATGTCATTTTTCTCTTCAAACTCCACGACACCCACCCGGATGTCACTTTGAGCCATGAGACTGAGGGATAATGAAATGAAAGCAAACAGTAGGATGAGACGAGGGAAACAGCATCGATTCATGACGAACCTCCCGGGTTTAATACCAGGTAGAATTGTAATGTATTTCTGTTGCGAAAGCCCATTTTGAAGTGAACCCGGGAATACATATTCTCACTAACAATCTATAGAGATTCAGTAACCCGTATTGCCTAGTCAGAGCTGAACCGGTAACTGAACCTGTATAACCAGGGGTAGATCACTATTGATCCGATACCATTTCCGGGCCGGCAAAATTTTCCATATATTGCCGGTAATCCCCTTGTGTATTGAGATTCGCCGGCACTTCTGAGGGGGCCAGGTCGACAATAGAGATATCAACCCGGTCGTATACCATTCGTATCCTCGTTTCTCCTTCGGACATAAGACGCTTTACAGCAGGAACTATTGATTTCCGATAGACCGCATAAAGCGTTTCATACCGGCCATCGGGCTTCCGGGGTACGGCTCCATCCTTCCCCCTGGCCGCCCGGAGAAGCCGGCGAATCACCATGGGATCAGCGTTCGGAATGTCACATGCCATGAAAAAACAGCTTTCATGGTACGCTTCTTCCAGACAGGTGAGAATACCGGCGACAGGTCCGGGAATCGTGTATCCGTCGGAAACATTCCTCACGTTTGTCCGCGAATAAGCACCTGAGCGGCCGCTGCTGACGAGTACCTCATCGAAATTCCGTCTGAGCAGATCGATGTTCCTGTCAATGAGGGTTTGCCCACCGATGCTTATCAGCGCCTTATCCTTTCCCATGCGGCTGCTTGCACCTCCAGCGAGTACGACTGCAGACGCGGCGACTTGTAAATGCCAGTGTCCGTCGCTCCATGTAATCCGTTCGGCCTCAAGATCGAAATCATTAGCGTCTGAATCAACGATACGGTCCGCCAGATTTATCACATCGTGATCAGTGGACTCAGGGTCGACACCGTTCCCGTCACAGACAACCAGGAATAATCCCGGTTCGAGAACCATACGGAGTGAATTGGACTCGCAGACAATCGCCGTATCCGGCGGTACGCTGCCCAGGAAATCCGATACGGTACGGCTCAGAGATTCTGATCGAACCATAATCCTGTACGTCTTAGCCAATCCTGAATAATAGGTCCAATCCGTATCCGTCGAAGACATTCCGGTATCGCTTTCCTGTATAGTAGAAACTTTCAGTCCGATAACAGGCCGGCCTGAATCAGTCAAGTTCCGGATCACCTGGGAAGCGAAATCCATGGTGTATGAGTCAGGACTACAGGAGCCGAGGAGAAGCACCCGGGCATCAGAGTAACCTTTGATAACGTTATGCTCCACTAAACCTCAGGCACCGTAACCCGTACGGCGCAGGCTTTGAATTCGGGTATTTTCGCGATGGGATCGAGGGCGGCTATGGTCAGTGCGTTTGCCGGATTTTCCTTAAAATGGAATGTCATGAAGACACATCCCGAAAAAACCCGTTCCGTAATCTTAGCCGGTACCGTTATCTTTCCCCGCCTCGATGCGACTTCCAGAACCATACCATCCCTCACATCGAGGGCTTCCGCATCCAAAGGGTTTATCTCCACAAATCCGGTAGGAACCAGATCGTCAAGAACCTCACAGCGCCGGGTCATCGTGCCTGTATGCCAATGCTGAAGCATGCGCCCGGTGGTCAGTACAAACGGATAATCATCATCCGGCATCTCTTTCGGTGGGAGAAAATGAACCGGATGAAATTTTCCGAGACCACGGGAAAAAGACTGGGCGTGAAGATATTTCGTTCCCGGATGATCATGATCCGGGCAGGGCCATGGAAGTCCCAGTTTGTCGATCCGGTCGTAGTGGATTCCGCCGTATATCGGAGTGAGGGAGGCGATTTCCTCCTGTACCGCCGATGAGTCGGCATATTCCATTTCATAAGCCATGCGGCGGGCGATATCACAAATGATTTCCCAATCACCCCGCGCGTCTCCGGGAGCTTCAACAGCTTTCCTGACACGTTGAACTCGGCGCTCGGTATTGGTGAAAGTTCCCTCTTTTTCCGCGAAACATACCGCCGGCAGTACAACGTCGGCAAGCTCGGCCGTTTCGCTCATAAAGATGTCCTGTACGACAAGAAAATCAATTTTTTTCAATCCCTTGCCGACAAAATTGATGTCAGGATCACTTAACATGGGGTTCTCGCCCTTGATGTACAGCCCGCGCACCTGTCCATTCGCCGCTGCCTTCATGATTTCCACAACAGTCAGTCCGTTATCGGGAGATAACTGAACTCCCCATGCCTTCTCGAATTTCGCCCTTAAATCAGGGTCGGTTACTTTCTGATAGCCGGGATACACATTTGGAAGCGCTCCCATGTCACAGGCGCCCTGGACATTATTCTGTCCACGAAGCGGATTCACCCCTGAGCATTCCTTGCCGACATTGCCGGTGAGCATGGCCAGGTTTGCCAGACTCAATACGTTATCGGTACCGGTGGTGTGCTGGGTAATGCCCATGGAATACACGATGGATGCGGTATCCGCGGTCGCGTACATCCGCGCCGCCTTGCGAATCAGATCAGCGGGAATTCCGATAATCGGGGCCATCTTTTCAGGGGAGCAGCCCTTCACAGCATCCCTGACGGTTTCGTAGTCCTCGGTTCTTGAGTTGATAAAATCCTTGTCTTCCAGACCCTCTTCAATAATCACCTGCATCATCGCATTGATGAGAGCCACATCGGTTCCCGGGCGCTGTTGGATGTGGACATCGGCGATTTCCGTAAGCGAGATACGCCGCGGGTCGGAAACAACAAGCTTCGTTCGGCCGGCGGCAACGGCTTGCCGGATAAGAATCCCGATGATTGGATGGTTCTCGGTTGTATTCGATCCGATGACGAAGATCATCGGAGATCGTCCGAGCTCTTCGATGCTGTTGGTCATCGCACCGCTGCCGAAGGCCCGGGCAAGACCGGTTACCGTACTGGCATGGCAGAGCCTGGCGCAATGATCGATATTATTTGTTCCAAATACCGCACGGACAAACTTCTGCATGACGTAGTTATCTTCATTCGTCGTCTTAGCCGAACTTAAACCGGCGAGTGCATTCCCGCCATATTCATTCTTTATCTCCATGAAACGGGACGCAACCAGGTTCAGTGCTTCATCCCACGTCGCTTCACGAAAGACATCATTTTCCATGATGAGCGGAGTCTTCAGCCGGTCGTCACTGCCGATGAATTCCATACCGAACCGGCCCTTGACGCAGGTATTCCCATCGTTGGGTACGCAACCTGTCTCGCTGGTGACGCGAATGATACTCTGTGTTTTGGAACTGAAATTCAAATCAAGCTGACATCCGACACCGCAATACGGACAAGTAGTCCGGGTTTTGGTAATATGCTTTGCCTGGCCGGCGCCTGCCGCACTTCGATCGTACAGGGCCCCTGTTGGACAAGTGCTGAGGCATTGCCCGCAGTACTCACAGGTCGATTGTTTGAGTTTGACGTTGAATCCCGTCGTTACCAGTGCGGATCCGGCTCTCTCTCTCAGTGTAAGAGTTTCTACGCCCTGAACTTCGGCGCAAATTTTCACACAGCGTTGACACCGTATGCATATCGAAGGGTCGTACTTGATGGCCAGATCGCCGCTGGTATAATTCGGAGTGGTGATATTTAATGCAAAATACGGGTACTTGTGCTCATTGATCTGATATTCGTAAGCATAATCCTGCAGCAGGCAATCGCCGTCGCTATCGCAGCTGCTGCACTCGAGCCGATGCTCGCTCATTATCAACTCAAGATTCGTACGCCTTATTCGACGTATGGCCGGACTCCGGGTATTAACAACCATGCCGTCTTCCGCAATGCGTGAACATGATGTCTGTAAACCTTTCGCACCCTCAATTTCCACAACACAGAGTCGACATGCACCGGTTGGGGAAATCCTCGGGTCGTAGCACAGATGGGGGATCTCGATCCCATTCAGCAAGGCGGCATGTAAGACTGTTGTTCCGGCATCGACTTTGACCGTGTTGCCGTCGATACTCAGCTCGACCATAGGTTTCCTACCTCTTTCGTTTCCCACTCTCTTATCTCACATTTACCGCATCCACCGGGCACACCTCCCGGCAGTTACCGCATCTGATGCATATGGTCGAATCGATGACATGAGGCATCTTCGCTTCACCGATGATCGCATCCACCGGGCAGGATTTCGCACATTTCTGGCACCCGATACAGCGATCCGGTTCGATACTGAAAGTAATGAGATCTTTACAAACTCCTGCGGGGCAGCGTTTTTCATTGATGTGAGCTTCATACTCATCGCGAAAGTACTGCAGGGTTGACAGAACCGGATTGGGTGCCGTTTGACCGAGTCCGCATAAAGAACCCGCTTTCACATCGTTTGCAAGCTCCTCGAGCCTATGTATATCGCCCTTTTGACCCTTGCCTTCGCATATTCGCGTCAGTATGTCGACGAGATGTTTGGTGCCGACACGACAGGGAACACAGGTGCCGCATGATTCTTTTCGAGTGAACTCCAGGAAGAACCGCGCCACATCAACCATACAGGTTCTGTCATCCATCACTACCAATCCGCCCGAACCCATGATTGCGCCGACTTCCTTAACCGATTCATAGTCAATTTTCAGATCCAGATGCTCTGCAGGGACACAACCGCCGGAAGGACCGCCGATCTGTGCCGCTTTGAATTTCCGGCCCTTGAGCGGACCTCCTCCAACACCGAAAACTATGTCCCGAAGGCTCACACCCATCGGCACTTCGACAAGGCCGGTTTCCCTCACTTTACCGGCCAGGGCGAAAATCTTCGTGCCCCTGCCTCCCGCACTACCGAGGGAAGAATACCGGTCGGCGCC
>DAOVYP010000049.1 GCA_030635565.1 Spirochaeta sp.
CTTCTGGGAAAATGACATATCTTCCCGGACGCCGTACCGCCCTTACCGTAATTCTTCTTATCACATGGATTTCCTGCGGATACCTTAATGCCTTGACTCCGGGAGATGAGCAATGGCTGTCATTCATGGAATGGAATCATGGTGATGCCAGATTGCCTGAAGATGAATCCATGGGCCTGCTTGCCGACCGGCGAAGTCCTGATCCGCTCTGGGCGTCGGCACTGATTGTCTGTGACAGAGCATTATCGTCCATCAGGCAGGGTGAGATTCCAGAGGCACAGTTTCATCCCGATATTCGGATACCCCTGACATTGGAATTTACAGAGGCTTTGAAAGGTGGGGGGAAGGATATCTATCCCCGTTACGGTCTCCCGAATCGGGAGAACAGGCGAGTCACCGTTCCGGTCCGATTGGCAGGCACCGGGCTTGTGAATTACGGATATATCTACCTCTCCAGATGGGAAGGGGAGTGGTTTATCGATCAATGGGCCCTGGATCTGTCTGAATTCCCCGATACCGATCCCGGGGATGAATGAAAAGGTATCAGGAGATTTCGATGCCCGGGTGTTTCCTTGGAAACTTCTTTCCGGCAGCGACGATGTTGCCATTTTTTGAGAATACGACACCTTCATTCCAGTACTCAACGGCGGCAAACATGGCGTTGCCTCCGTCGTTATCATCACTGTTCTCAGTGCGGTAGGACACATAGTCGGCGAGTTTGGTGTAATCCTCTTTGGAGAGACAGTCATGCCGTTCGACATTGAAAGTATTCCACTCGTCGATGTTCTTAAATCCTTTACCCTCGTCCTCAACGATAATCCGGGCTTCTTCCTTGGAGAATGTATACCAGACATTAATTTTCTTATTGGGATCGGACCTGTTGCCGTGTTTGACGGCGTTCTTGATAATTTCGCTGATCTGTTGTTCGAGAAGGTTGATTTCCTTGATTTCAGGAGGTGCTTTCTGAACGATCATCAGGGTGAAATATCGGATCTGACGGTAATCGCTGGGAAAATCTTTGATGAACATGTCATCTTTCAAGAAGAGTACATGATTATCGTCCTGAAGGATTTTCTTGGCGTCTTCCATTGTCGTTCCTAGTCCGTGAGTTTCCTGACCGCTTCCAACACATTACCGGTGATGGGAAAGTAGCCCATTAGCTTAGTGAGTTCAATCACTTTCTTTACCGAGCCCCGGACATTGGCAATCAGAAGCTTAAGACTGAGTTTTTTAATTGTGGAGCAGATATAGATGAGGGCTCCGATACCGCTGGAATCGATGTATTCCACATCCTCCATGTTAATGACGAATTTCTGGATCTTCTTTTCCAGCATTTTCATCACCAGCTCTTTGAGTTTGTAGGAGTTGTAGAGATCCATCTCGCCATTGACGTCGATGATGTATATGTCGGCGCTTTTTCGGATCTTCAGTTCCAATTTTTTGCTCCTCAGTTTCGTCTAAATCCAGACTATGATGAAACTTGGCGGTAAACGAACAGGCGATGCCACTATAGCATCGGCCAATGTCACCGTCAAGAACGGGCGTATTGAGTTACCAACTTGTGATATATTTCCGAGTCGTTCTCGGTTGAATAATTCACAATGTGAAATCCATAAATAAAATATTGTCTATCCATATTTTCCCAGCGAAGTTCGGCTGTAACCGTAATACGATCCAGACCGCTGGTTTCATCCGGCAAGATCTGGAATGTCAGAATTTCACCGACCTTGTGGGGCAGGGCGCTGACTGTGACGATTTTACACCCTTCATCGGTAAGGTTGCGCAGATAGCCTGGACGAGAATCCATGACGACTTTCGCATATCCCTGATTACGGGGTTCCGTACGGTGTTCAGACATTGTTCCACCTTATACCCATGTCGATGCGTGTTCCCACCACCTTTTCGGAAGCGTATGGAACATCCTCTTCTTCCTCATTGTAAAAACTCACTTGAAATACGGGGAAAATCCTCCGTGCGATAATCAGTCCCATCCCGAACTTCTTGTATTGATTTTCTTCCCGGTATTCCTGAAAACGGCTGCTGTTGGTGTCAATGGCTTCCACCGATTTGTTGATGTCATAAGGAAGCTTGTCGATGTTGAATCCACCTCCCCTGTCGGTGATACGGATGTCCAGCGTATCATCCTTCACCTTCAGCTCGGTACGGATGACATCCTTTATACCTTTTTCCCGATGGGCCCTGAGGGAATTGTTGATCAGTTCCAACATGGCGTAGCGTGTGTGCTCGTCGTCATGAGGGCTGTCGGGTATAGTCAACCCGTTCACCTGTTTAAGGATCTCATGGAAGGGTGCGTCACCACTGATGTTAATGACGACGCGTTTATATTTTCGGCCCTGGAATACTATGTGACGCATTGACGCTTCTGGTTTACAATGAGTAAGGATTTACCTATGCACTCTTACTCAATTTATACCGGGATATCCCATGTAAATCAATTAACAAAACTTCATCCCGCCCTGATTGCGAAAATTCGGGCGGAACTGGATGAGATGGCCCTCCATTTCGGAGGCCGTTCGGTAGATGTCGGGTTGTACCATTTTCCGCCGTCACTGGGGGAAACAGCACGAAAAACCGCTGAAGCAGCGGCATCCATGCACCAATACCTCAGGGAAAACAACCGCGAACTGTACGGTATCACCGTGTTTGTTTCCGGCGGACCCGCAGATTCGGCTTCCACCATGGATCATCTTGAACATCTATTGCTCAAGGTACCCGATGACGACGGATTCTGGGTTGATTCCGGAATACTTGATGATTTCAAGTTATATCTTGATGGTGAGGTTGTTGATGGTTTGTTTCGTGTAAAAACCCTGAAGGAAGCCGGTCCCAGGCTGGAAGAGCGCCTTCCCAACCTTCTGATACGTTCCGATCGCCTGAAAATTGTCCTTCAGGCCCTGGAGAAGCTCGAGCAGGATGAGAACGACCGCACTGTACTGCTCCTGCGGGGTCGTTCCGGTTCGGGAAAGCGCGCTACTTTGTATAAAGCGCTCAGGACTCTGTATCCGGACGACGGCGGTTCGCCTCTTGTTATTCCATTTGCAGAAGACGCCGAGGATCCCATGGAGCCGTTCATCCGGGCACTGGGGGCCTCTCTGGCAACAGTTTCAGAATATCTGGACGAAGATGAGGGCCAATGGTGGGCAAGCGAAGGTTCTCATTTCCTGGAACAATGCAGAAAAGGGAGAATCTGGGACACGTCCCGGGATCAGGGGCCTGTCGATCTCATCCAGGCATTTGCCTTGTATGTCAAGGCTCATGTGGAACGCCGGAGGAGGAGCGGCCGGCCGGCTTATGTCCTGATTGACGGCTTTACAGCAAAATCCGAGTCCGTCTCCTGGCTCCGATCTCTTTTAACTGAGTTTCTCGGCAGAGAGTCCTTCCGGCTTATTATCGTCCGCGATTCCGATGAATTTGATGAGGTACTGCCGCTGCCGGGCAAAGGCCATGAGGTGACGTTCCGACAGCCGTTGGATAACGAGTGGATTTCCATCGTACGGGAGGCCGCCCTCGGGTCATTTCCCGACGAAAAAGAGCTTAAAGTACTCGCGATGAGCTGCGGCGCCAGTTTGTACCGGCTTTTTCACGGACTGCTGGGACGCGAACGGGGTTTCGATGCACAGACCGATCCCGGGGAAGCCCTGGTGGCGTCTCTGGACGATGATACCCGCCGCATTCTCTTTCTGGCCCATGCCGCCGCCGGCCTGACCGACCGCAGACTCCTGGTGGAGCGGATAGGTGATGATGATGTCCGGGTTGGTGAAAGGGCAAGATATGACGGATTGGTGGATTTCGGTCTGATCCGCGAAGATCCAGACGGCCGGGTCAGAGGACTCCCCGGAGGCCCGACGAATGCCTTCACCAAAGATATTGAGAACATCAGAGAAGCGGAACGATTCGGCGAATATCTCTACCGACGATACGATGAAGGTGATCCTGTGGACCTCTTCCGGCTGTACCGTTATCTGGAACTCTGGGGACCGGCCGCCAGGGCCATAGCCATCCTGGATCGTCTCCTGGACAGCCTCTTAACCAACCGGCGGCTCCGGGCCGCAGGCCTGATGCTGAATGGTCCTCCCATGTCCCTCTCGGATCTGGACGGGCCGGATATGGAGTCCCTGCAGAACGTCGTAGGGGCCGCCCGGTTGCGTTACGTTCTGCTCACCGGGGGTGTCGATCAGGCCCGGATTCTGGTTCGGGAAGGTACAGTGTCCCTCATCAGCGGCCGCGGTGCCTATTCCGACCGCTTCAGGCTTCACAACGCCAGGTTCTCCTATGCCGTGGAGCGATGGGACGATGCCCTGACCGCTTCTAAGGAGGCCCTTTTCACCTTCCAGAAGTCCGGGGATCATGAAGGGGAAACCCATTCCCATCTGGAGCTGGCCCTGGCACTACTGGCATCGGGAAAGGTTCGGGACGCACTGGAGCATTTCGGCATCGCCAGGCGCATCGGCGCCCAGGTGAGCGCATCGTGGGGGGTTTTGAGGGCCGCCGCCATGGAAACCGTCACCCAGTTCCTGTTCGGGAATCTGCCACGGGCCATGAGGGAATGCCGGGAGTTCCGGGATACCGCTCATCGAGGAGGACGGCGCGACCTCTGGCTTCTTCTCACCCTCAGCGCCGTTCGTATCGCATGGGAACTGGGTCGATACGGCGAGGCTGCGACCCTGGCCGAAGAGGGCTGCAAGACCGCTCGTTTTTACGGACTGAATGATGAGGGGGCGGTGATGGAGCTGTGGAAAGGACGCAGTCTCCTGGCCGAGGGGACCACCGCGGGAAAAGCTGATGGACGAAGTCTGCTCCTCAAAACGGAAAACTCAAGGGAAGCTCAGACATTCCTGGCCGAAGCCGCCTATTTTTCGGGGGACTCCAGCGCCGCCAGGCTCTACATCGGAAAGGCCCTCTCAGGAGAACGAATAAGCTGCCGTCTTCAAGGTGAAGCCGATGACTGGTCTGATGGTTTTTTTCCCATCGAAGGTCGCCTTTCGGACTCAAACGGGCCCCTGGACGTTCTGGGTGAGTGGATCGAGGGCTTTGACGCCTTCCTGGCGGCCGATAGCGGCGATACCGGTGCCATTGAGCGCCTGACGGCTCTATTGGAGAAGGACGGCCGCCGTGTGCCCAGGCCCTTCAGCTATCAGTACGCCCTCTGGGCTGCCCTGGTAACCCCGGAAGGAGAACGGGAGATGCAGACCCGATTCATGAGCCGGGCCTTCAATGACCTCCAGGATCGAGCCGGCCGCTTCGACGACAATCAGGCCAAGCATGCCTGGCTCTCGGCAAACCCCTGGAATAAGCTTCTCATGGAGGAAGCCCAGCGGCGGAAATTTCTGTAGGGACAGCAGCAGCCTCAAGCTGGAGCTGTCCGGGGGGGTTGTTTAGTTGACATTCAGAGGCTCTCCGCGTTACATTTGCGCTCGGCTTCGGTGGCGTAGCTCAGCTGGTAGAGCAATCGGCTCATATCCGATCGGTCAGGGGTTCAAGTCCCTTCGCCACTAATCCGGAGCAACACCCGGCCCTGTGCCGTGGTTTCATATAGAGAGAGGGTCGTTCCCCTTGGGGTGCGGCCCTTTTTGTCGATCGGAATACATGCAACAACCACGATTTTCAGTTATTTTACTACATGGTCTCCGACAATAATGTCTTCGACAATAGCGTCTCCGGCTATATGACCTCTGGCGCACACAAGCCCCTCTTCGACCGCCTCGGAATCGAATATCTCGAATCAAATCGATACCTTCCCGTATCTCTTGGACTCCGTAACGTCACCAACACCCTCTATTACCACCGGAACCGAACTGAATTCGATGCCCTGGCCACTCGATTTGGAGGGGCCCTCCGGACCGGAGAGGGCCTCCCCGGCCTTGTCGTCCGTCACATCGGCGGTCTCCTGGGATACGGACTCTTCACCCTCGATCCCTTAAGTCCCGGCGACCTTGTCGGGGAGTACGTCGGTATGGTGAGGCGGGCCCGCCCCGGCCGGCCGCTCCCTGGAGGCGGCTACAGCTCCGACTATTCCTGGGGCTTCCCCAAGGTTCAAACCCTCGGCCGCTCCCTGGAAATCGATGCCCGGAAGGCCGGCGGACTGCTTCGCTTCGCCAACCAACCTGCAGGAGAAGCTGCAGAGGCTTCCGCGGAACCCGATCATTTTCCTTTGGGCGGTCGCTGGAGGGTCGTCTTCGTCGTCCGCCGAGCTCTCGGCGCCGGTGAGGAAATTACCGTGGATTACGGTGAGGCCTACTGGAGCGGGGGAGAGCGGGAGCTCATCGGGGAATGAAAGACGGCCTGCCGGAGGAGCAGGCCGCTTAAAACTTTTTGAATTGGCTTACCGGTATGGAAATAATCTCCCTCGAACCGGCAAACAATCTAGTATTCGTAGGCTCCGATTGACCAGGGGACTGATCGGTTGCTGCCATCTCTGTCTCTACTGAAATTACCGGATAGATCCAGGCCGCCGGTTTGGGCGTTTTCCGGCCCTGTGCCGCTCAGTTCCCAATTTTCAGCCAGGAATCCCGCTTCGGTCATATCGGGAACGAAATCAATGAAGTAGACAGATGGATCATTGGTTCCATCCATATGGTTTCCCGATGCCGAGCGAGCGTATGTTACAGTCATATCGTTTTCCATATCGGCAACCGTGTTCCAGATACTGCCGAGTATGTTGATAGCATGCCTGTTGGGATCCGGAGGTCCGAACAGGAAGAGATTATTACTGATTTCATAGGGCGGGGATGATCCGCCGATCTCATGACCGAAGATGGACCCGGCGGCTACAGAACCTGCGATCAAAAGGTTATTGCCGGCATAGAGATTGTCATACAATGAACGAATCCCGGCGCTGCTGCCTCCGGCGACCCCTCCGAAAATCGTATTATTATAGATTTGAACGGGATTGAAATTCGGAGAGATGTCGTTATCCAGGAACTCGATCCCGGAGGTGTATCCTGCGGGTAGTGTCGCAGATCCTGAATGGATGACATTATTGGAGACCCTGGCTCCGGCTTCCTGAATGAAGATTCCATGACTGAAATCCGTATTCGTACCGCCGAAGATGTGATTTGCCTCGATTATCGGATCGGCTTCGTCTGTAATATCGATCGCTTTCGAGCTTGTACCCGATCCTCCGATGATTGTGTTGTTCCTGATAACCGGCCTGGCGGATAGATCCATGACAAGAATTCTGGTATTGCCTGCATTCGTCGTTTTAAGAGTGAAACCTTCAAGAAGGAAATCTCTGGACACCCCGCTGATATTGAATATCATGGATGAGTTGTTATTAATGATAGTCGGGTAGGCACCGATATTTCTGCTTCCGAAACCTATGGAGTATCCCCCGAGGATTCTGGCATCTTTGTTGAACGTGAAGTTGCCTATGTCATAAGTTCCCTGGGAAACCCGAATCGTATATGGAACGTAGGCCTTGCTGAGAATGTAACTCCAGGCTTTTTGAATCGTTTCAAAGGGATTCTGACGCGACCCGATGGGGTGGGCGTCATCTCCACCATTGATTTTATCGGCGACATGGACAGTCGTCGGGAGATAGAAATCATTCCCGTATTCATACGGTCCGATCGACCACCCGACACCATCTTCCGCTGTACGCAACCGTCCTTCTCGATCGAAATCAGGAAACATCCCGAACAGATCTTCACCGCCGTAACAGATGTCATTCGGGACAGAACCAAGAATTCTGCCGACATCCATATCATCGGTGGCATAATCGAAGGCCATGTCGATTGCAACCGGCAGGCTGAAATTACCGGTGATGGGGTTAATAGGATTCTGCCAATCATAAATTTTCAGCTGGGTGCCCGGTATGAGTTCCAGTTTTGCGTCACCGCCGGTATGCCAGAAGTTGTTGTGCCGGATGGGAGCCCCGGGGATAGCCAGATCGGAACGGATTCCCAGCATATCGCCGGACGATCCGGACCAGATCAGGTTGTTGTGAATTTCCACCGCCGGGCTGTTGATGAGATCGATACCGAAGGTCTGGTTCGGCCCACCGCCGGATCCGATACGAATGGCATTGCCGTTGATAACATTTAATCCGGCGTTCTCAATCCTGATTCCTGCCGCATCCCCGGCTCCATTGGAATTCGCTACCCGCACTACAGAATTGTACAATTCGAAATTTCCACCGCCGTTCAAAATATAGATTCCACGAGGTATTGGAGTTCTGCCTGATATGAAGGTGCTGTTTTCAATGAATGCAGGGGTGTTGTTAACTTCAAGTGCGGTTGAGATTCCGATACCATCGGCGGTATGGATCCAGAGATTATGAAGGTTGACATTGGAGTTTAATGCAAAAATTCCCTTGTTTTCCGTTTCGATAAAATTGTCGGTTTCAGCATCAATCATCCCCGAAATAATCGCACCGCCGAAGATATTCAATATACCGAATTGAAGTTCAATTCCATGGCAGATATCAGTCAAATCACCTCCGGTTATGAGTGAACCGTGAAGTTCAAGAAACGAGTTATCGACATAAATACCCGTGGATTTCCCGGCCCCGCCGCTCTTGCCGAAGAATCGACTATTCGCAATCGTCAGATTGGATCCGTTGAGCACCGTCATGGCTGAACCCGGTACCATGCTGTTCTTGGCGGCACCCAGAGTAATATCGGAAATTTTCGGGGATGCATTATCAATGAGCAATGCCGTCCCGAATAAAACATCCGAAGATATGATAAGAAGGTTGTCAAGGACAAAATCATTTCCAACTGAATTCATTGTGAATGCGGGACCGGGCAAAACATCCGTAGTTCCCGGGGTTTGATTTGTCGCAATCAGTATGCTTTGGGGGCGATTCTCCCAGTCTCCGTCATATCGGCCGTCGAAATACGGCTTGTAGCCTCCATATATATTGAGGAAATTCGCCGGGCCGTTGATACCGTTGAAGATTACTGCCCCTGTATCCAGTTCGTAAGGTGTTTCCGAGGCTTCGATGAATATGTCGAAGTAGGTACCCGGGAAGAGGGTTAACTCGGTAATCGCCTGATCCCATGAGTAGAATGGATCGTCTTTGGAGCCTGTACCGGAGCCCGGACCTCCAACCCGGGTGGATATGTGAATCGCCGGGGGAGCGTAGAACAGATTGACTTCACCGTACTGGCTGTAATACCCGTTATTATCGAAGAAACAATCCTCATCGATCGTAATGGGATGATCCCCGGGATAGTATGGGCGGACGTTCGGTACTTCGAAGGAATCCGAACCGGCCTGATAACCGGGTGCCGCCGGCATGTCCAGGCGCCAATTGTCCCAGTATGTGCGCCCGGTATCGTAATTATTCGATGTCATGTCCACCTTGGTGCCGTTTTCATCGACGAAGGCCAGCTCCAGGATTAACGGAGCGGGTACACCCGGCTGATGGGGGTTCATCAGTTTCGGCTTGATGGTTTTGGTGACATGAACCCAGACATCGCTGGATTGGGGAGATTCCGAACCGATAACTTGTTTGTAAATGGTGAATAGGCGTGGATATGGGTTACCGGCGCCGTCATGAAAATCAACGATATCACCGGGGTTGATTGGAGTAACACCGTCCAGAAGAACAATTGTGTCTTTTCCCACCACGTCGAATGTGAGTTTCATGGTGTCGGGTAACAGAGGTGTTATACCATCGGTTTCGTAATAAGGAATGCTGATATAGATATCGTTCAGAGTACCGGAAACATCGGTGACTGCGTTTCGGTAAAGTTCCGGATTGTCCGACATCAGGAAACCGATGCTGGAAAAAAGCATCGTATCATCGGTCTGCTGGAGAAAATCCCCCCGTTCCAGGGCATTGCACCCGCCGATGAGAAGGGGGAGAAGAATCAGCCCCGCAACCGTAAGAACGCGGCGGCAAAGTAAGCGGTATCTATGAAAAATCTTATGCTGTTGGCTTTCCATTGCCCCTAATCTATCGTCACATTGGCATTTATTCATGTAAATACGCCCTTTAATATCGGATACCACGGCGGAACATCAATGACACAACGGGAAATGTGGTATTGGCGGACGCGAAGCTGAAATTCAGGCCGATGCGGGTGAGTTTTCTCTGATTGACGATATCCATGCCGATTCCGGTGCGTATGAACAGAATATTCCTGATACCGAATTCTTTAGCGTAGCCGGACCACATGTTCCCGA
>DAOVYP010000490.1 GCA_030635565.1 Spirochaeta sp.
AAGCGGTGCTGAAAGCGGTGAAGCGGAAATACTGCGGCAGGCTTACCGGTCAGGTTCTGACGGATCTTATATTATCATCCCCGGTATTACCGGAGAGAATCGTGCAATTCTGGCTTCCATCCTTCGCAGGAATAATCTCATGCCGCTGGATATTGATGCCGGTTTCGCGATTCTTGATGACAATCTCTCCTCATCCATAGAGCAGATGCGTGATGATGTATTGAAAGCCGTCCGGGATGCCGATCTCGATCTCATGATCAATACCTTGTCCGATCTCGAGCTTCGATACAATGAGGAACTCACCAGGGCTATTGCCACTTTTAATTTCAACGATCCCGTATACCTCGAAGCGGAAGAGGCGCAGGCGGCTCAGCGCAAATTGATTAAGACCATGCTGCTGGAAATTTCGAATCAGTTTTTCAGTGTAAGCCCTGAATTCAATGCGGATGCACTTCGCTCGAACGGTTCAGATGTTTTCGTATTCTACAAACCGATTCTGTACCTTGAGGGTCGGAATCCGGATGTTTTCAAAGGCATCGTACGCCTCGCTGTTTCGGTAGATGATATTAACGACTCATTGGCTCGTATCCAGCGCCGTATCATCATCATAGCCCTGGGCGCCTCGGTAGTGGCATTGATACTCGGTGTTGTCGTCGCTCTGATTATTTCATCATTGATGCTGAAACCGATTAACGCACTTGTGAGAGGCGTCAGCATGATCCGGGACCAACCGGATATGCTGCAGTACGAGGATTTCGAAGTCACTCTGAAAACTCATGATGAGTTATCTGAACTGGCCAATACCATTAACGGGATGGTTCGGGGGCTTTTCCAGGCGGCTCTTGAACAGAAGGAACTCATCGCGGGCCAGGAGATACAGAAAACATTCCTGCCTCTGGAAACGGATGAAGAGGGTAAGAAATTATCGACTGGCGGTGCCCGGAGTGCGTTCTTTCATCTCTTCGGATACTATGAAGGAGCCGATGCCGTCTCGGGTGACTATTTTGATTTCAGACAACTGGATGACGACCATTACGTTATGATCAAACTGGATATCGCCGGGCATGGTGTAACGGCATCTCTCATCATGGTGCAGGTCGCGGCCCTTTATGTCGATTACTTCCGGAGAGTCCGGGACAGGGCCAAGGAAACGGGCCGGCTGGACTATAATCTCCGTGATTTCACCTTCGGCATCAACGACCTGATCAACGAAGTCGGTTTCAAAGGCCGTTTCGCCGCGTTCAATCTCTCGGTAATCAATGTCCGTACTTCAGAATACGAGATGATCCATGCCGGAGATAATCTGGTTCACATTTTCGACGGAAAGACGAGGAAGATGAAAGTCATTGAGCTGCCTGAAGCACCTGCCGCGGGTCAGATTGATACATTCATGATCGAGATGAACCCCACAATGTATTCAGTGGTGAAGGGAAGCCTGAACCGGGGTGATATCTTATTCCTGTACACTGACGGTATCGAAGAAGCACACCACATACTTCGAAATGAAAAATTCGAGGAGATTGCATTTCAGGATTTACCGCAAGATATGCAAGATGCGGATAAAGCCTTCGTAGATATGGGCTACAAAGAAATAGAAGGACCAATGACCAACGAAGAATTCGATCCGGTCCGTATTGATGAGGTGATTGAAGCCGCCTTGAACCGACAGCCATACGAACTCACCCGACGCTGCGATCTGACAATCGGCAAGACATTGCATTTTGACTTTTCAGCATTGAACGGGAATGGTGAAGATACCATCCTGGCCATGGCATCAGTTGAAAAGGTATTCCGCATCATACCTGATTCTTCGGGCGGAACCACCACCCGGGTCAGAGTTGACCGGAAGATCGTTAATTTCCTGAAGGATCACTTTGCCGAATACGATGAATTCTACGGTTATCCGGAAGATGATGACGGAAAATCACCGTATGTGTTCTTCTCTCACCTCAAAGAAGATCCTCAGGACGACGACCTGACTCTATGGGCCTACGAGCGGCTTTAGCCGATGAAAAAATCCTTCTTCTGCGAAGCCTGCGGTGCCGAGGTGAAAGGACGCTCGGACGCCTGTCCCTCCTGCGGCCGTTCATTCCTGGGGGTTCGCTGTCCCCGATGCGGAAAAGAGGGGAGCCCTGAGGATTTCACCCGCGGCTGCCCCGACTGCGGTTACATGACCGAGCAGAAAACTGCCGGGCGGGAATCCGGCGGGACGCCGCTTCCCCGGCCGGAGAAGCGACGCTCCAAAAAACGTCCCGACTGGCCGACTTCACGGTACTGGACCTTAAGCGCCCTGATTG
>DAOVYP010000376.1 GCA_030635565.1 Spirochaeta sp.
GAACGGCATTCGACCAATGCCGCCCAAGTGGCCGAATATCTGGATTCTCACCCCGCGGTATCCTGGGTCCGGTTTCCGGGCCTGGAAAAAGGAAATGATAACTACCCGACTGCTGCCGGATATTTGAAGAAGGGTTTCGGAGGTATGGTAGTTTTCGGTATCAGGGGAGGCAGGGAAGCCGGTGCGAAATTCATTGAAGCCCTTGAACTCTTCAGTCATGTGGCCAATGTGGGCGACGCCAAGAGTCTGGCTATCCACCCGGCATCTACGACTCATTCCCAGCTCAGCGAGGGGCATCTGAAGGTCGCCGGAGTCGAAGCCGATCTGATCAGGTTGTCTATTGGAATTGAAGATATCGATGACATCCTGGGGGATCTGAAAGGAGCATTGAAGATAGCGGCCGGTTAAAGAAACGACAAAAGATCCGTAAACAACTATACTTGAAGGCATGAATGCCCAATGTGAGACAATTCTCGAAGATTTGGATGAATATGTCGTCCAGTTGGAGGATTTTCGAGAAACACTGCTGTCCACCATGGTTATGGTGAATGAAATCCCGGCACCTACCTTCAAAGAACGAAACAGGGCGGTCTTTCTCGTCGACCGGTTCAGTGAATTGGAAATGCTCAATGCTTCGATCGACGAGAAGGACAATGTCCTGGGTATCATTCCCGGCCGCCGGGGGGACCGGGATATACTGGTTGTCGCACATCTTGACTCTCTTTTCGATGAGACTGTCGATCATACCGTCACCCTCGAACCGGCTTTGGCAATCGGACCGGGGGTAAGCGATAACAGCCTCGGTGTCGCCGTCCTGGGGACTCTCCCCCTTATATTGGAACGGATCGGCCTTGAACTTGATGCGAATCTCGTCCTGTTGGGAAGCTCCCGCAGCCTTGGCCAGGGAGATCTGGAGGGACTGCGCTTCGTTCTGGATAACTACAAGCGTCCCTTCACCGCCGCTGTATGCCTGGAAGGCGTAAAGATAGGACGTTTAAGTTTTTCCTCAATCGGTATGCTCCGGGGAGAACTGACATACAAGATCCCCGAACAGTATGATTGGACGAAATTCAATTCCGTAGGGGCTATCGTCGACATGAACGACATGATCAACCGGATTCTCGAAATCCCGCTTCCCAGGAAGCCGAAAACGACTATCGTAATGGGACAGATGGAAGCGGGAACCTCCTACAACACCCTACCTGTTAAAGCGCGCCTGCGTTTTGAGATACGGAGTGAATCCGATGAAATAGTCTCAGATCTGGCAACACGCATCAATTTCCTGGCAGAGGAAATGACATCGAAAACCGGGGCAATGGTCCGCTTCAAAGAGATTGCCCGGCGGAAGTCCGGGGGAACTGAATTTTCCCACCCTCTCAACACGATCGGCAGGGAGATTCTTAAAAGGCTGGACATCACACCTCGTATAGCACCCAGCACTTCGGAAGTAGCGGCACTCATAGACAAAGGGATTCCCGCTGTGACAATCGGGCTCACCAGTGGTGAAAGCGCAGGTGAACTGGAAGAATCTGTTCTGATTGAACCCATCAGCAAGGGATTGGCACAGCTGGCGGCCCTGCTGAAAGCAATTGACATAGGATGCTCGAATGAATCTTAACAACTGGCTCCGGAAGAACACCTATCACCATTCGGCATTCGCCGACCTGAAAGATCTGGTTGAGCAGAAGGAAAAAACGGGGTTGATGATTTCGCTCTGCATACCCACCCTCAACGAAGAGCGAACCATCGGTAAAGAAGTCGTGATTTTCAAATCCGAACTGATGAACCGCTATCCCCTGGTAGATGAAATCGCCGTCATCGACTCCGGATCCAAGGACAGGACCCTGGAAGTAGCTTCCAGCTTTGGTGCGGATACTTTTCTGTCGGAAGAGATTCTTCCCGAAGAAGGTTCCAAGCGCGGCAAGGGGGAAAACCTCTGGAAAGCCATTCATCAGCTCAAGGGCGATATCATCGTCTACATCGATGCGGATATTAAGAATATTCATCCCCGGTTCGTATACGGTCTGATAGGGCCACTTATCCAGAGACCGGAAGTCAGTTATGTAAAAGCGTTCTATGACAGACCATTGGCATTTTCCGACAGTGTCAGGCCGTCCGGCGGTGGACGAGTTACCGAGATTTTGACCAGACCGCTCTTCAGTCTGTTTTTTCCGGAACTCACCGCCATCATACAGCCCCTCTCAGGCGAATATGCCGTCCGTCGAAGTGTACTCGAATCCATTCCTTTCCCAGTCGGCTACGGTGTGGAAACCAGCCATCTTATTGACGTATACCAGAAACACGGCATGACTGCCTTTGCTCAGACGGACCTTGATCAGAGGGTTCACAGGAACCAGGAAACCCGGGCCCTCGGCAAGATGTCTTTCGGGATCCTGCAGACATTTCTCAAAAGGCTGCACAGTTACGGAACCATTCAGACCGAGCAGGAAATTCAGACTGTGTTGCGGCAGTTCCAGGTACGGAATGACGTATATGAAGCCGTCGAGTACGACATACCCGAATATGAGCGGCCTCCGATGATTACGGTTCCTGCCTATCGGGAGGCATGGGGCCTGCCCCCACTCAAGAAGTAAGGAATCCCTCGGGTACAACTCCGGCTCCCTGTCTGAGTATCCGATAAGGCCTGACAGTCAGGTCAACAACGGTTGAAGGCTGCCGGCTCTGAAACCGTCCGGAATCCTCAACCAGGGCCAGATCATTCCCGAATTCAGATTCAATCAGAACAGGATCTTCCAGTGACGGTTCACCGGCCCGGTTGACGCTGGTCGAATACAGTGGGGATGCTACTTCGCGGATCAGTGACCGTAGCGAGGCATCCTCGGGAACTCTGAATGCAGTTGTTCCGCCGTTTTTCATTGAAAAAACGAACGTGAAGGGCCCCGGCCAGAGAGTCAGAATATCCGACTCAGGCAGGATGGCTCCGGATGTCTCCAATACCGAACAATCGGGTAGAAGCTGCAGGAACGGTTTCATCTCCCCCCTGCCCTTTATTCGGCGTATGGCACCTTCCGTATCCGGAACCATTCCGAGAATCCCATAGATGGTATCACATACCATAACGACGATACGCCCCGCCCTGAGCTGAGTCTTCAGAAGCTCGCGGCTTTCATTCCCGCGTTTGAGCAGCATCTCTAACTTTCCAGATAATCAATGATAAGAGAAGAACCACAATTCCTGTCGCAATGGCGAATACCCTCAGCAGGCTTTCATCGGTAC
>DAOVYP010000231.1 GCA_030635565.1 Spirochaeta sp.
AACCACTTCTCTGGGACGACGTTTCCCGCGTTTTTTTCCGTCGGGAATCCAGGTGACCTGTTCCAGCCATCGTTTCCCATGTGTTGCACCGTAGACATATAATTCGTCTTTAATCACCCGGTCTTCAGAGTCAAAAATGATTTCCGATACAACCCTTCCTTCTTCGTCATGGGAATATAGCGTTCTGCGGTGACGAGAACCGTCCGGGTCCTTGATGATGATGGAAACGAGCCTGTTTGAATCGTCGTACGAGTATTCGGTTACCAGATCCGGCTTTTCACCATCGTAAAGGTATACCTGTTCGATTCGGCCGTCCCGGTCCAGTTTTTCAACACGTACCCTGTTGCCCCTGCGTTCCGCCTTCATTCGTCCGGCTTCGTCATGTTCGTAGGTCCAGATTTCTTCAGCAGGAGGTTCGACGGTCTTTAACAGCCGTCGCTGAAGCCGCGAGCGGTCGTCCCATTCCCACATTTCCCGTCCTGTAACGTCTCCCGATTCGTTCAGGCGGTAACAGGCGATTTTATTGCCTGTTTCATCATAAGCATAAAGATGTATTTCTCCGTCTTCTTCTCTCGAAGTGAGAAGTCCGTCCTCATTCCAGCTGTACCTGGCGGTGAAACGGCGCTCAGTCTCCCTCCAGATGAAAAACCGGCGCTTGAAAGCGGCTCTTTCCATTGTGAGTGAGTCAACAGGACCGGCAGTATCAAGGAGTGGGTCGGGAATCATCTTCTTATTATGGTTAATGCGATTTCTCCTTTCCACAGTACCGTGTTTACATCATATAATGTTGGTATGAAATCCATTCTGGTGATAAATGATTCTTCATTCCTTCGGGAATTCATGGACAAGCAATTGAAGGAATACGGCTTCGAGGTGATTCAGGCCATTAACGGACTCGATGGCTGGGGTAAAATCAGACAGCAGAAACCGGATTTGATCATCATGGACTACTTTCTCACACGGAAGAGCAGCATGGAAATACTCAAAGGCATGGCTGCCGACCCGAATGTCGAGAGTATTCCTGTTGTGTTGACCATTTCCAAGCTTGAGAAAAAGCAGGTGATGGAAATCGCCCAATTGGGCGTTCGGAAAATCCTGAACAAGCCGGTGAGAATCGACGCGCTACTCGCTGCTCTCACGGAAATTCTGGGTGTAGCTATCGAAATGGACAATACACCCTGTATCCTCGACGCCCATTTGAATGACCAGATCCTTTTTGTCGAAATTGCCCAGGGCTTCAACCGGGAGAAGATTAATCTTCTCAGATACAAGATTGCCGAGCTCATCAGGCTATATTCCGTTAAGGACCCGAGAATCCTGATTATGATGACGGATATTGATTTCCGGGGCGAGGACAAGAACAAGCTGGAAATCCTGCTGGAAGAGGTGATGGGTTTCGTCGGCAAACCCGATCGTATCCGGATTCTCACCATATCCAAGAAAATTAAAACCTATCTGGCCGAACATCTGATCTTGAGTGAAATAGAGGTTTCAAAAACGCTTGAGGAGGCCATGGACGGTCTTCTCGGCATCAAGGGCATGGAATCCCTTACAGCAGAACAGGACAATGTTCAGGAACGGTTTTTTTCAGCCAAACAGGAAATACATAAAGAGGCTTTTCAGCTCAACTTCATGAAAGAGTCCACCGGGGAGAGTCTTAATCAACTTGGAGGTAAAGTCAGAATAGCTGTCGTTGATGACGACATGATTGTCCGGGAAATAATTAAAAACGCGTTTGGTGCCACCGGTTGGGAGGTGGTGCCTTTCGCCAATGGAAAGGAATTCGCCGAAGCCCTGGATTCCGAGAAGTTATTCGATCTGCTTTTTCTCGACCTCATCATGCCTGAGATGAACGGTTTTGAGGTTCTTCAGATGATGAGCGGCCGGAATCTTGAGATTCCGACAATTATTCTCACCGCCCTTACACGGAAGGAAAGTGTTGTCAAAGCCCGGGAATTCGGCATCAACAGCTATATTGTCAAACCAATCAAACCGGAGGGAATTCTGGCTAAAGCCGCCGAAATTCTGGGAGCTGATTTCTGACATGGCCCGACCGTTCGACCGTCTGCCATTTGCACGGACGATTGAGAATCATCCCGAAGGCATCGCCTACATCGGGGACAGGATTGATATAGAAGATTGCAACGAAACCTTCCGCCGCATGACCGGTATCGGAGAAGGGCCCCTGCAGCGTTTTGATACACTGGTCCACCCATCACACTTTGAGGCATGGTCATCCGGACTTTCAAGATTTCTCGCCGACCGTACCGGTACTCATCGATTGATTTTAAGACTGTCCAGAAATGGAATTCCCGACCGGTGGATTCGACTTTCTTTCCTCCCCCTTGGCTTCAGCGATGAGAATGGGTTCCTTATCCTGCTGATCGATATTACAAGTCAGAAGCGCCTGGAGATAAAACTGATCCGGGCTCGTAACGAGGCTGAGAAGGCGACCCGATCGAAGAGCGATTTTCTTGCCAATACCAGCCATGAAATCAGAACGCCGATCCACACGGTCCTCGGAATGTCTGATCTCCTCATGGATACGACTCTGGACCAGGAGCAGGCTGATTATCTCGGTCAGATCCGGTTTGCCGCCGACGTTCTGCTTACGCTCATTAACGACATCCTCGACTTCTCCAAAATTGAAGCAGGTCAACTTCGTATTGAGCGAACGAATTTCGATCTATGCGAAATGCTTGAGGACGCGGTGGATCTCGTCACCCTGGAAGCCCATAAAAAGAATGTGGACGTCGGTCTCTATATTGATCCCAGGGTTCCTTCCAGGGTCTTCGGAGATCCCACCAGGCTGCGTCAGGTAGTGGTGAACCTCGTGAACAATGCCGTGAAATTCACCCATCAGGGCCAGGTGGTTCTGGACGTGGAAACCCGATCTATTGATAAAGACGGCGTCAAGTTGAAATTTTCCGTGATTGACTCAGGCGTCGGTATTCCGCTGGAGAAACAGGAGAACCTCTTTCAGGCTTTTCATCAGGCCGACAGTTCGACAACCCGTCAATACGGCGGAACCGGTCTGGGTTTATTCATCTCAAGGAATCTTGTGAGCCAGATGGGAGGAATGCTCTCATTCACCAGTGAGCCCGGAGAGGGTTCCACATTTTACTTCGAAATGGAGTTCGACAGAGCCGATGAGAATGTCGTTCTTCCGGTTATTCCGGATGATTTCTTTTCCGGGCGAAGGGTTCTTGTTGTGGACGACAACGATGTCATCCGGGACAGGATCGGCAAAACTCTACAGTCCTGGGGATTCCGGGTTGACGAGGCCGGGAGTGCCGAAGAGGCCTTGCACCTGATCCATTCTTCGAAATCGAAGATATATGAGCTGATAATCGTGGATCAGACCATGCCCAATATAGACGGCTGGCAATTCGCCAGTGAGGTCCATTCCGACCAAAGCCTCGTACCGTCCAGGATGATTCTCATGTCAATGAAAGGCGGGAGTGGTTCCGTCGAGGCGAAGATGAAGCTCCTCGGCTGGTTCGATTCCTATCTCACCAAGCCCATTCGGCAGAGTGATCTGTCAGCTTCCGTATTCCGGCTTCTCAGCCTTGATATGGATCTGGAAGACGCCGAAGAGCTTGAGGAAGTCGAATCCCTGAGAGTTGATGAAAGACTGCAGCCTGCAATCAGTCACCGCATCCTCATTGCCGAGGATCATGAGGTAAACAGAAAACTGCTCCAGACCATTCTTGAAAAGAACGGTCATAGAGTACTTGAAGCACCGAACGGCAAGGTGGCGTATGAAGTCGTCACCCGGGAGAAACCGGATCTTGTATTCATGGACTGTCAGATGCCGGTGATGAACGGTTATGAATCCACCCGAAATATCCGGGCGACAGGGTATGATGCACCCATCATCGCCGTGACGGCCAGTGCTCAGACCGAGGAACGGGAAAAATGCCTCAACTGTGGAATGAGCGATCTGGTAACCAAACCTTTCAAGCAGGCGGATATCCTCATGATGATCGAGCGTTATCTGGGTGTGGGCCGCCGTATGATTCCGAAAATGAATAATGAATCGTTCGAGGTGCTCGAATCTGTACCTGAATCATATTCGGATCCGGCAATCTTTGATTTCAGATCGGCGGTTGATGCTTTTCTGGGAAACGAAGATACCGTCCGCAAGCTGCTGACTCCTCAGATGGAAAAGATGCAGGGTGAAGTTGAAGTCATAAAAGAAGCGGTTTCCGTTAAGGACTGGGAAACCGTTCGTACCACCGCACATTCCATCAAGGGCAGTTGCCGTAACATGGGCATGAACCGTTGCGGTGAAGCTGCAGCTGAACTGGAAGCCGCCGGAAAGAGTGCCAATGAACATGAAGCTGTTTCCGGTCTGGCTCACCTTGAGCGGGAATTCCCCATTCTGAATTCGGAAGTGAAAAGGATTCTTTCCAGCTAACGCAGTCAGATGATTGTCAAGCGAAATGAGAGAAGTGAACTTGTTCATTTTGTCGGGGGCTGGTCGTTGGCTGCGCCAACTGCTCGCCCATGCAACCTTGCTCGTTCCTCGGCTCTCGCCTCCGGTACGACCCTTGATCCGAGTGAGGTGAGGGAAGTAAGGTTTCCGTAGTACCGCGGTTTGCCGCGGAACGGGAGCCGCATGAGCGGCTCCGGGTCTAGGGCTTGCCCTGGGGTATGATGCCTTTCATTGTC
>DAOVYP010000351.1 GCA_030635565.1 Spirochaeta sp.
ATCTCAGCTCGTGAGTCCCCAAACCAGTCAAGCGAGGATGAGAGTCGCGAACGACCCGTTGCGGTAGCAACGGCTTCGTAAGTCGGCTCTCAGTCCTCGCGTCACATCATTTTCATCGTCCCTTTCCAAACGCCGATATCCAGAGTCATCAGCATGGCACCCTGCTTCTTGTCCAGATCGCCGGTAATTGCCTCAATGCCCTTGATAATTTCGTCTTCGCGGTCGGCGGGGATTGTTGCCAGAATGATATTGCTTCGGTTTTTCTGCTCATTCATGAATCCTATGAAGGTGGCGAACAGGGGAATATTCGAGATATATTGGCCCATTCCGGAGGAATCCAGGATCGTAGCACCCTCGATGCCTTCTTCCAGGAAATACTCAAGGATGTGGTAGATAAATTCTTCCAGATAAAGAATGAGTACAAGAAGTTTCATCTTCTGCTTCCGGGTGGGTGTGTCATCGTGTTTTTCCCCGGAATGACGCATGAAGGATTCAGCCATTATTTCAGCTGTTCCGGCAGTCAATAGCTCCTTTTTCAGCGTTGTGCCGCTCAGAGATCGGGATATCGCCGCCAGAATCTGAACATGCTCCGAGGGTCGCTCTTCCGGACCCAGGATGACGAAGAAGAGTTTTACTTTTTTCTTGTCCAGACTATCGAAATCCACGCCTTTCGGGGCATGAGCGATGAAAACGAGAAAAACTTTCAGGCCGGTGACCCGGGCATGGGGAATGGCGATTTCATCTCCGAAACCCGTCGACCCCTGGGCTTCCCGCTCAGACAGGGCGACGGCAATGGCTTTTTCACTGGCGGTGCCGGTCGTGCCGCTCCTGACAGCCAGAGCGGCCAGAGATTCTATGACCCCCTCCTTATTCCGGGCTTTGAGATTTACGGAACAGGATGCTGACTTGAATATTGCCGCAAGATCCATCAGGAAACCTCCGTATCTAATGCTTTGATGATGGCTATTCTGGAAATGGGGGGGCCGGTCAGTTCATTGAAGAAGACCGACAGCAGAATGATGTTCACCATCATGGTGATGATGTCCTTCTGTGCCGGGCCGAGAGTGGCGATCATCGGAGAGGCCTGAATCATCAACACCAGTCCGATGGCTACGCCCGCCTGGGGCAGCATGCAGAACCCGAGGTATTTCCTGATGTTGGTTTTTGATTTAGCCATGATCGCTCCGCCCCAGACACCGAGAATTTTGCCGAAGGCCCGGGCGAGGATGAAAATCAGACCCAGAATCAGAATGTCACCTTTGAAGAAGATGGCCGGATTCAACTCGGTTCCGGCAATGGCGAAAAACAGAGCATATATCGGTGGAGTGAGGGGCTCAAGGTTTCGGAATATCCTGTGGTTCCGGGGTGAAAGGTTGATGAGCACCATGCCTGCGGCCATGTTGGAAAGTAGTGGCGACAGATGAAAACTCATTGAAATCGCCGTAAGGAGGAAGATCCATCCCAGGGAGATAATCATCAATTCCCCGGTATGATTCTTCTTACGGGCCAGGGTGTGGATAATCCAGCCGGCGGCACCGCCGATCAGGATGGACAGCAGGATTTCCCTGAAAGCGCCCAGGATGACTCCTGATCCACCGGCTGCACCGGCACCGTGAACGGCGGCTGCATCGCCGGTGAGAATCCCGGAAACAACGGCAAAAACAATACCGAAAATAATGACGGCTCCCGCGTCGTCCAGGGCCACAATTCCATAAAGCCGGTCGATGAAGGGGCCGTGGGCCCTGAGTGACTGAACGATGGCGACAGTGGCCGCCGGTGCCGTGGCCGTGGCGATGGCACCCAGCATCAATGCGAAAGGCATGGGAAGCTTGAAAACCCAGAGCGCCATAGTGACGGCAAACAGGGTCAGCAGAATCTGGGCGGCTGTGATAATCACCACCTCATTTCCCATACGCTTGAGCTTCGACATCGAAAACTCGCCGCCGATTGTGAGGGCAATCAATCCCAGAGCCACATCGGTGACGATCTGCAGGGACTCGCTCATTTCATGATGAATGATGCCAAGAACTGCATCACCCAGTATCAGACCGGCAATGATATATCCGGTGATTTCCGGCAGGTGGATCCTGGCCATCAATTTGCCGAGGAAATAACCTAGAATGAGAAGCATGCCGGTTGAGAACAAGCCATGGTGCGACATGAGGTCCCGCAGGGATGTCAGATCGGATAGGATTCCTTCCATGAATGGATTGTAGCAAGGGGTTTTGTTTTGGAACAGCTTTCTTTACACGTAGCTGAAGGAACATCTGTTGACCTATGGTTTCTGATGCTATACTGGTAACAGCTGATATTGGGAGAAAGAGTATGAAAAAGATCTTGGTTCTTGTGCTTGTATTGGTGGCGATTGCTTTGCCGCTTACGGCTAAAACGAATCTGATTAATTTCGGGTATGGAGTTCATGGTGATTATTGGGGTGTAGAGAAACTTAAAATAAGAAGTATTGGAGTGGACTTTATCCACGTGGGAGGTGAGACTCAGGGTTTTTACTCGCAGTTGAACCCATATTTTGCTACCAGTTTCAAGAATCCGGATGGAAGTACATTTAAATTCAGTGACTCAACAGAATCGATATTCGGTGCAAATACGATTTTAGGTTATGGTGGCGATTTTAACTTTGGACAATTTGGCATCATCCTTGGTGGTGGTGTGTTTCTTGATTTTAATTATTACAACGAGTCTTCCTCTGGTGTTTATATTTTTTCAATAAGTTCAGGAATCGGTCTTGGAAGTAACTTCTATTTTCAACCCGGTTCCGGTAATTTTGTCGTGAATGCCGGTCTGACTTTAGCCTGGAGACCTTGGGCGTTTTACATGTCGGAAATAGATTCAACCTCAGAAACGAATTTTACAATGACATACACCAATTTCAACATCGGCATAGGCTGGCGAACCGGCGGCATAGGATCTAAAAGCAGCAAGACCTCCTCTTCCGGCGGCGGCAGCGACGACGACTGGTAGACCATTAGTCTGATACCTCTTAATCCCAGTGTGGTGTCCTGCTGATACCTTCGGATAAACGGGCATTACACTCCGCGAGCGGGATTGTCCGGGAACATTGCGAATAAGCCACCCTCGCTCTAGCGGTACTCGCCCTTCAGGCTTGTCGGGATCGTTCCTCGAGCTCCGCCCTGCGGTACGACCCTTAATCCGTTCCGACGAACTTCGGTTATCTTTTCTCCATGCTCACGGACAATCCCTCCTGGTGTACTAATGGGTGTGAATTAGCAGGACACCACACCGGCGGCTTCTTCATGCCGTCAGCTGGCGATCCGACCGCCGATGGCCTAACGTAAAGGTATGAAATCCGCACTCGATTTATTTGCCGCACTTCCGGACGACGGCTACGGCCTTATCAGCTGCAAAGTACTGAACACCCGCCGACAAGACACAGAGCCCCCATATATCCTGGATATCCGCAGGAAAGACGACTGGAAGCAGTCAAGGATTAAAG
>DAOVYP010000244.1 GCA_030635565.1 Spirochaeta sp.
ATAATCTGGATTCCGACGTATCGGGTCTCCTCGAAGATAGTCCGGGAGGCAGAGAGGAAGCACGGAGTTTCATTGATAACGGCAGACCGAATGCGGCCATGAATCAGTATATCGAACCGGGTATATCTGCCGTTGACGCACTTAATAATGCTGTAAAGGACTTCCTCGAAACCGTCGATGATGTTCTCGAATCCTCAACGGCCGTAGAAGAGAGTCAGAACTTCCTGGAGTTCCGTATCAAGGCGGAAACACTGCTTGTTTTATTGGGCGAGGACAGAGAAGAGTGGCTGGAGATTCGAACCGATGCCTTTAATCGGAGAAATGCCGCATTGAGGGCTGAAACCATAGCCGTTGCGGCGCTTGATGAGGCGGAAGGCCTGATTCAGTTTGCGAGGGAAGCCGATACCCGAGGCCGCACTAACAATAACATTAATGAGTCCTACAGGGCTAAAGATCTCTACACATCAGCCGGGGCGGCTTTAGACAGGGCCGGTGATCTGCTGATTCAAGTTGAACTCATCGATACGGATATCGCCGGCGAATCGGGTGTTCGGGAACGTCTTGCGGAACTGGAGGCTGAAACTCTCAGCGCGCCCAGGAATCTGGCCGTTACAGTCAGGGATTACGCCATTGCTGAGGCCGATAGAGCATTTACCGAGCGTCGATACGGTGAAGGCCTTTCAGTACTTCTGCTGGCCCAGGATTTCTGGGTGAACATCTTCGGTGAAGAAGATACCCGCCTCAGGGAGAGAATCGTACGGTTCAGGATAGTTCAGCAATCAGCTCAGAATACCAGAATCGAACCGAGCGATCCTTTATATATGGAGATGAACCAGTATCTCAACCTGGCGAACCGGTACTATAACGAAGGAGTACGGCTGTCTCCCTCCGGAACATCGAACGTACGGAATGCCGATGCGACCAGAGCCTTTACCGCCGCGAAAGACCTGGTTAAGCAGGTGACGAACGTCTTCCCGGGTAATGCCGCAGCTCTGCTGCTTGAGAAGAAGATACTCAAGATCACCGAACCGAACAGATATTCCAGGGAAATCTCCGATATGATTGACGCAGCTGCCGGAGCTATGCGGACTGATGATCGGGAAGCTATTGAAGGAACGGATTTCGAGACGGGTCTGGATCCCCAGCTCCAGGCCGTGTACTCCTTTGATCCGAACTTCCCTGGGCTGGCCGATATCGTCAACAGAATTGATATCTACCTCGGACGGGTTATCCCTGAGCCGACACAGGCGGAAATCAATGAGAGCCGGCGTATCACCACAGCTGCCGGTAACGACTGGAATCAGATCAAATCCCTGGGCGTAAATGCCGTCAATGCAGCTTCCCCGGGACTCATCAGGCGTCTCGATGGGGCCCTTGTAATATGGGAAGACAATATTGATGCGGTCAATCTTCAGGATGAAATCCGGTTCTATACAGAACCCCCGGCCCTGCCTGAGAATCTCCGCAGGCTGCTGGATGTTGCTGAAGATCAGAAACGTCAAAACAACAGGACTTCGGTCGAAACGATTTATAAATCGATTGTGGATACCTATCCCTCATTCCTGAGTCATCCGGAAGTACTGAAACTCAAGAATTGGTTGGGAATCGATTAGCTATGTCCATTGATATCCGATTCAAACATGTTCGAAACATCTTATTCATCCTGATTCTCATGGGGTTTTTCCCCTTGATTCTGATCGCGCAGGAACGCCTGTTCTGGGATTTCCCAAAGTCCGTCGACTCAGCCTACGGTGGTCGGTCTTCTGAACGTGGTGAAGCGGGCAGCAGCCTGGCCATGGTCTGGCAGGAATTTGCAGGGGAGCCGGACGAGCTGAATGCAAGTATCTCCATCAGGGCCATGTTCTCTGAAGACGGGATTTCCTGGTCCGGCCCTGTTCTGGCGGTGGCGGAAGATCTTCCATATCGCTGGCTTGAAGAAGTTCCGCTGTTTTCCGTCTCAACAACAATTGACGGGCGCCTGGTGATTGCCGTCGCCGTCGGGAGCGACGGGGTAGGTATTTACATCCAGGACCGCCCGGGGCCTGCCGGATCGTTCCGCCGGACCGCGATTATCCCCCCGGGACCCGGTAATGCCGATATTCCGGTTGCTCCGAGGCTTGCCGCGGATACAAACGGCGGATTTCTCCTGTTCCTGACTCGTCGAACCGAAGCCAGGGGTATCGCACCGGGCCGAAATTCGATGCTCACGGTATTCTCAGCGGTTTCGAGCGATGGTGATGAGTGGGAAGATGCTGAACTGTTCATTGATATGGAAGAGGATCGTGCCATTGACGGCGGAATTCTGGATCAGAACTTCCTGCCGGCTTATCTGGCCGATGGGGACGATGAATATGTTGTCTTTCAGTCCCTTCGTACAGGTTCCAACAATCTGGTTTACCAACTTTACCTGAAACATCGATCCGGGGAAGCCGATTGGTCTCCGGCTGTTCCGATTACCGAAAGAATCCTTCCCGAAGGGCTGGGCAGTAATTCCCTGGACTGGGATAACCAGCGGCCGTCACTGGGGGTGAACAGCCGTGGTGAGGTTCTTCTGACCTGGGAGCGTCGTAAGGGACGGCAACTACCGTCCATAGCCGCCGTTGTTCTGGATCGTCATGGCCAACCCTTATCTGAATCAGTTGAGAACGTATCGACGGAATCCAACCGCTCCAGTTTTTCATCCAGCATTGTCAATATCAAGGGTAACACCTGGATTCTCTGGTTTGACAGCAGCGGCATCCGATTGGCGTTGCGGGAAGCTTCAGAAGACAGATCCACGATCCGGTATTATGTCCAGGCATCATCCCTCAATGCTCTGACGGAAGGTTCGGATCAGAATTCCGCATCTTTTCCGAAAGCGGCGGTTTTGAATGGAAATACCTACATTCTCTGGGAAGACAGGTCTGCCAACGTATCCCGGGCCATACTCCTCAGACCTGATCTCCGGGTTGATGTTCCCCTTCTTCGTTCAACGAACTTCATATCCGGCAGGCCGGGTAATGCCCGTACATTGATCATTGAATGGGATCTGCCGGAGGATTCCTCAGGCATCCTTTCTCATAGCTGGATCTGGTCCGGGAATGCGACTGAACTGCCTTCCCGAGAAGAGACAGACCAGTTCTATGAAGACAATCGGGCGGTAAAAACCTTTGAGAATCCGAAAGAAGATGAGGGGAGCTGGTACTTCAGCCTGATACTCCGGGATCTCGCAGGGAATTGGTCTGAACCGTTTCGCCTCTCCTATATTCTTGATGTTACGCCTCCTCCTCCTCCAATTGTCCGGGCGCCGCCGACAACGGCGGATGGTTTTCTTACATCAAATACCTTCACCCTGGAATGGGAGGATGGTGAAAGCGAGTCCGCGGCATTTTACCGTTGGCGTCGGGACAGACTTTCACTGTCGATTTATGCACTGCCTCCGGAGATATATACCACTCAGAAAGCCCTGCCCATCGGAACAGTCGGTGTCACCGAGGTTTCAGAACGATTCGTCTCACAATCGAATATCGATAACGGTGTCTGGGCTTATTCCATTGCCGCTGTCGATATCGCCGGGAATGAAGGTTTACCCAATACCGAGATACTCCTTGCCAATCGATATGTACCTGTGACTTACATCAGCCTTGTAACGAGCCGGAAAGATGAAAATGACCGATTGCTTCTCGATATCACAGGACGGGGTTTTTCAGTCGGCGGTCTGCTCAGCTCCGGTATCATTGATGCGGATGGTGTGGAACCGTGGGATTATGAATTCACCGGTGAAACCGGTCAGCTTACCGTAGTCAATGATGTTCAGGCTGAAATCGGCCCCATAGATGATATGCGGGTTGGTACGTATCTGGTTGGCGTACGTCACCCGTCCAGGGGTGTGGTGTTCTGGGATGTTCCCATGAGCCTCGATTCGACCGGTAATGTGAAGTTCGGACCCTTCGGCATCTATACCTACGAATCTCTCTGGAAACCCGCCGCCCGCGCAATCCGCTTAACAGGAAACCAGCTTCTGCTGTTGACTCTGCTCATCCTCGGGATCACAGCCGTAATCATGACGGCCGCCCGACTCTATTCAATTACCCGGGAAGTCAGGACTTTGGAGATTAACGCCCGAGCCATACTGAATAACTCCCCCATGACCGCCGCTATGCGGAAGGAAGCCATTATGCTGCTGAAGAAGAAAGGAATGGGCCTGCAGGCCAAATTCACACTGGCACTGACATTGCTGGTACTTATTACCATCCTTATGATTGCCGTTATTCTCGGTTTTTTCTGGATCAGCATGGATCGTGATACTCTGGCCGAGGGCCTGGAAAGTGAATCCCGGCTGCTGGTTGAAATTCTATCCTCGAGTGCCGCGAACATCATTCCCGCCGCAGACAAGGGAAGTCTTTTGTTACTGCCGGATCGTATCGAGGCACTTCCCGATGCCATTTGGACCACTGTGACGGGTCCAAGAGGTGAAATCGGCAATAGCGGCGCGTTACGAGCCACCAGCGATGGATTCAACTATATCTGGGCGACGAAT
>DAOVYP010000307.1 GCA_030635565.1 Spirochaeta sp.
ATAATGGCAGCCTTGCGAGCCAGGCATACCTATGCCGTTACCGGCGACAGGATAGAAATTGATTTCCGTGTCAATAACGGAATTCCGGGAGATGTCGTCAGTTGTGCCGAAGGGGTGTCGCTCAGTGCCGAAATCTCCGGCCGGGACCGTATCCATTCGGCAGAGCTGCTTAAAAACGGCCGGCACTGGAAACGATTCGGTCCTGAATCGTGGACCGGTAAATCGGATCTCGACGAGCATCTCATCCGTATCGAATGGGGCTGGGACCTGCTTTCATCCGAACTTGTCACCACCTGGGACATTCGCGTTCATGCGGAACGATCGGCGATTACCGATATTGTTCCGGCCTTTTGCGGCGGTGCCGGTTCCGTTTCCGAAATGAATCTTCTTCACAGGGAGGATGATGGTGATTTCCGCGTATCTTCATACACTTCTAGGAACAATATATTGCCGGTGAGTTCCCTCACCTTTGACTGGAAAGGCCCCGAATCATCCACTCTCATAATCGATGTCGCCGGCCGAAATGGAGACTCTCCGTTCTCACGCAGTCTCAGGGTCAGTAAAAGTGAGCTTCACGAAAAGGACTGTTACCTTTCCGCGTTTGATTTGTTTTCTTCGCCGAAACTGAAGGTGCATGCCCTCATCCCGAAGGGAGATCGGACCATGGAATTTCACACGACCGATGATGAGGCTGTGTACGGGGATTTCTACCTGTTGAAGGTTGAGCAGGAAAACGGTCAGATGGCCTGGTGTTCGCCAATCTGGGTTAATGGAGAAAAGATATGATATTAACCGGCATAGCTGATGAAGCTGCTGTCGACATCGAACATCAGGTTAAAGCTCACAGGGAACTGGGTTGGAGCCATATCGAATTACGTCTAGTTGACGGAAAAAATGTCGCAGGTGAAGTGAGCGATGCGGAATTCGACAGAATATGCACCGTTCTTGACCGCGAGGGACTCACCGTCACCGGTTTCGCGTCCCGTATCGCCAATTGGAGCCGTCATATCAATGATGATTTTTCACTGGATGTAAACGACCTCAAGGTTTCGATCCCGCGTATGAAGAGGCTGGGTGTCAGGCCTATTCGAGTCATGAGCTGGAAAGGCGAAGGCGTTGAAATCCGGAAGTGGAGGAATGAGGCGATACGTCGAATGAAGGAATTATCGAGAATCGCGGAAGATGGAAATGTCTTGCTCTGTCATGAGAATTGCTACGGTTGGGGAGGACTGAGCGTGGAGAACATGCTGGAGCTGCGTGATGCCGTGGGAAGCCCGTCCTTTGCCCTTCTGTATGACATCGGTAATACTCTGAGCCACGGACTGGACCCCGAACTGTTCTTTCAGGGGATCAGAAATGAGTTCGCGTATCTGCATGTCAAAGATGTCAGGCGAAAAGAGGGCGGGGGACCGTCGGACGACTATACTTTCTGCGGTGAAGGGGATGCCAAGGTCCGCGAATATCTGGAAAAAATCATACTCGAGGACGGATATGACGGTGTCATTTCCATTGAGCCGCACGTTGCCGCCGTCGTTCATAAATCCGGAGGAACCGGTTCGCCGGGGCAGATGTATGACTCGTATTTGAAGTACGGTCGAATGTTTACCTCAATAATCGGAGAAATCCGTTCCCGTGTCTGAACTTGGAATCGCCATCATCGGCACAGGAACCGTAGCCGAAAGACATGCCGAGGCCATCCGGGCTCTTCATGGCGCATCATTAACCGCTGTCTACGATACGGATCCGGATCGGTGCCGGAACTTCGCCGGGGATCGCGGAGTGACGGCTGCCCCGACATTGGAAAAACTTCTCACCCGGCAGGATGTCGATATCGTTACCATCGCGACTCCGAGCGGCGTCCATGCGGATGTGGCGGTTCCGGCCGCCGGGGCGGGAAAACACATCATCTGCGAAAAACCGTTGGAAATAACCCTGGAAAGAACCGACCTCATCATCAAAGCCTGCGATGACGCGGGAGTTCGATTGGCGGCGATTTTCCAGGCTCGATTCGGCAGCAATGTCCGGTTGATTCGCAATGCGCTGGATGAAGGCAGATTCGGCCGGATGATACTGGCCAGTGCTCAGGTCCGCTGGTATCGATCACCGGAATATTACGCCGGCGCGGGCTGGCGGGGTACCTGGGCGCTGGATGGCGGCGGAGCCCTCATGAACCAGTCCATACACATCATCGACCTGCTTCTCTTCCTGGCCGGGGATGTGGAGGAAGTCACTGCGTATACGGGTACTCTCACCCACCCCGGCCTGGAAGTCGAGGATACGGCGGTTGCCGTCTTGAAGTTCGTCTCGGGGGGATTCGGCGTCATCGAAGCGAGCACCTCCTGCGCACCGGGATTCCCCCGGAAGCTTGAACTATCAGGGCAGAATGGAAGCGTCATACTGGAAGACGACCGGATCGTACGCTGGCAATTCGCCGATGAGCGGCGGTCAGATGCCGGAATCCGGGAAAAAGGGAGCAAGTCCGAAGGGTTGGCCGGGGGTGCCGGTGATCCCAGAGCCGCCGGTTTCGAGGGTCATAGAAGGCAGTTCCAGGATATGGTGGATGCGATTAACCAGGGACGGCCCCCTGTACTGCAGGGCCGTGAGGGACGAAAGGCCATCCAATTAATAACATGTATATATGAGTCCGCCCGAAACGGCAGACCATGCCGTTTGTGAACCCCGGAGTTTGTAAGGAAGAACCATGAACAATTTCACCGATCGTTATCAGCTTTTCTGGGGAGACCTCCACAATCATAATGGGGTTGGATACGCCAAAGGCTCCCTCGCCAGGTCCGTGGATCTGGCGAGGGAGCATCTGGATTTCTTTGCGTTTACCGGCCATGCATCATGGCATGACATGCCTTTAATGCCGAAAAACCAGCACATGCACTGGGTAAACGGCTTCAAGGTCCATTCAGAGCACTGGCCCAAAACACGTAAGATGATATCCGAAGCCAGTGACGGGGATTTCCTGGCCTTCCTCGGGTACGAATGGCATTCGAGCCGCTATGGCGATCAATGTCTGATTTTCCAGGAGGATCAGGAGGAACTCTTCATTCCCGATAATGTCGAGGCGCTGTTTGATTTCGCTGAGGAAAAAGGCGCCCTGGCGATTCCTCATCATGTTGCCTACAAGGAAGGGTGGCGGGGTGCGAATTGGAATCATTTTCGACCTTCGGTAACCCCGGTGGTTGAAATATTCTCCGAGCAGGGATGTACACTCTCAGACAGTTCACCGTACCCGGCCCTTCTGCACAGTAACGGGGGGCGCGTATCAAGCCAGACCGCCCGGTATCAGCTCGGAGCCGGTCATCGTTTCGGCTTTGTCGCTTCCACAGACGACCACTTCGGGTATCCCGGAGCCTACGGTGAAGGGGTGACCGGAATATGGTCCGAATCCCTCGATCCATCTTCGATATTCGAAGCCTTGAGGGCGCGGCGGACCGTGGCCGTTACCGGCGATCGGATTCGTCTTGTCTTTCTTGTCAACGGGGAACCCATGGGTACCGGGATTCCCTCTTGTGAAGAACGGATAATTGAGATTGAAGTGGATTCGCCTGATTCCATTGAATCCGTTGAATTGATCCGCGGAGACAAAACCATACACCGTCATTTTCCGGCTGATGATGTTGTACGGCAGGAACAGCTGCCCGGAAACGTTAAATGCCGGATCCAATACGGGTGGGGCCCCTGGTCGGCCCTGGATCTGGAACGTGTCTGTGAATGGGACATGAGCATCAGCGTCGAAGGAGGCCGCATCCGGGGCTTCGAACGCTGTTTCCAGTCGGGACCCTTCGGTGAGGAAATCAAAGATTACGCGCGTCAGGTATCGGATCGGCGAATTGATCTCCATTCATTCACATCACGGCGTCAGGCATATCTTCAGGATCCGACCAAGGGACTGGTACTCGACATCGAAGCCGGGCGGGATGCACATC
>DAOVYP010000575.1 GCA_030635565.1 Spirochaeta sp.
AATCCGATACCCATATTGAATGTGCCTCTCATTTCATCTTCAGGAACACCGAATGAGCGTATGAGTCGGAAAATATCCGGTTCCGGCCAGGCGGAGCCGTCTAATTGAACTTCCAGACCCCGGCGCATGATTGCCCGGGGCAGGTTTTCAGGCAGTCCGCCGCCGGTAATATGAGCCATGCCCCTTATTGAAGCGCCGTCATCAAGGAGCGCCCTCACGGATCTTCCGTAAAGACGTGTCGGAATCAGCAGCTCATCGATAACGGGCCGACCCTTGAAATTCACCGAGACATCGGTGATCAAAGCCCTCACCAGACTGAAGCCGTTGGAATGAACACCATCGGAAGCGATACCGATTACAGCATCGCCATCTTCCACAGCCGAACCGTTCACCATGCGGGACCGTTCCACAGCACCGACGGCAAAACCGGCTACATCGTAATCGCCGTTTGCATAGAAACCGGGCATTTCAGCGGTTTCGCCTCCTACCAGAGCGCAACCATCTTCACCGCAGGCATCGGCCATTCCGGCGACGATTCCGGCGGCTTTTTCGGCTTCCAGTTTCCCGCAGGCGATATAGTCGAGAAAAAATAAAGGCTTGGCACCGTGGCATAGTATGTCATTGGCA
Source organism: Spirochaeta sp. (assembly GCA_030635565.1). Lineage (GTDB taxonomy): Bacteria > Spirochaetota > Spirochaetia > DSM-2461 > DSM-2461 > UBA2779. The sequence continues at coordinate 628 of DAOVYP010000575.1, forward strand.
ACCATGGCATAACAGTCCCGGCCGATAACATCCAGCTTCCCGGCATCAAGAGCCAGCCGGAGCTTGGTGCCCACACCGTCGGTGCCTGCCACCAGTACCGGATCGGACCAGCCTTCCATTGAATAGAGACTTGCAAAAGCTCCCAGACCTCCCAGTACCTGCGGCCCCTGGGTGGCGGCTACGGAGGCTTTCATTTTCTCCACGGCACGGTAGCCTTCAGCCTTATCCACACCGGCATCTTTGTAGCCGGCTGCGGGTACCTGTTCATTATCGCTTATGTCATTCATTACGCCTCAATGCTCTCAGTTCCGCCCCGGAGTTTGTGAGGGGGAATCGGATAGGTTCCCGTCAGACAGCCCAGACAGAAACCTTTTTTACGATCCAGGGCCTTTTTCAGCCCTCCGAGGCTCAAGTAAGCCAGGCAGTCAGCACCCAGAACTTTCCTTATGGCATCAACATCCTTGGCATGAGCTATCAGATCCTCGGCCACCGGGGTATCGATTCCGAAATAACATGGATAGGTTATCGGGGGTGAAACAACACCGAACTGCACTTCTTTCGCGCCGGCTTCCCTCATAAGGGTAACCAGACGGCGGCTTGTCGTACCCCGGACGATGGAGTCATCTATGAGAATTACCCGCTTTCCTTCGACTTCTTCCTTGAGTACCGTGAGCTTCACGGAAACGGCGCGCTCCCTCATTGCCTGATCCGGATGAATGAATGTGCGGCCCACATAATGGTTCTTGATAAACCCTATACCGTACGGGACACCGGATTCCCGGGCGAAACCCAGGGCCGCGGGGACACCGGAATCGGGTATTCCGCAAACCAGATCGGCTTCGGCATTCCACTCCCTGGCCAGTTCCCGGCCCATGGCCAGGCGACTCTCCATCACCGAAATACCATCGATTCGACTGTCCGGCCGGGCAAAGTAAATGTATTCGAAGACACAGGTGGCTCTGTCATTGGCCAGATCCTGTTCGATGCTCCTGGGACCGTTTTCATCGATGAAAATGACTTCACCAGG
>DAOVYP010000555.1 GCA_030635565.1 Spirochaeta sp.
CTGGAAACGGAAATAATCCTTGCGACTGTCGGTCGCCGGAATGATGCATCGTTCATGAGTATCCGAGGGCGCCTCAGATCGTCAACCGGTTATCTGGGTGAGCTCAAACTCTTAATCCGGGGCCGTGATGCCGCCGGCAATACCCTGTTCGCCGTACCCTGGACCGTCAGGGATAAAACGGCACCGATCCTGATTCCCGGTGACGGCGAAGTCCTGTCTCTTTTCAGGTGGCTGGCCGGCTCGGAAGAAGACATCGACCGGTTGGAACTGGTGCCTTTTGAGATTGAGATGCCCCGGGACATACCACAGTGGAATCCCTCTGAACCCGAACTGGTATGGGACACCGCCCGCCCCGACGGCGCCTCCCTTTCAGCCGAAATCCGCGGCTTTGAGACGATTGAAGCATACGACAGGCAAGTGCTGCTGATGAATCTGGCCATAACAAATACGGGAGTCGGAGAATTGTCTTATCTGTTACTGGGCATATCCCTTGGATCGGATTTTCCGGATTACACCCATAGTGCGGTCAGCGGCGAAGAACCCGCGCTGATCAGAGGCGAAAGACGTGTCTGGTCCCTTGCCATGGGCTTTCCCCTGGATGCGGATCTCTCAGAGAGACCCGTAACTGTACGAATAAAGGAAATCGGACGCTGAAAAAAAGATCAGAAGGATTCCTGGTATAAACGGATCATATGAGCGAAGGGTGAATCGTCTTTCTTCAATTCTCTCGATCCCCGGGTAATCTTGCACAGGCTCAAACCCAGTTCACGTGATATGGTCCGTTGGGACATTCCGCGGTCGATAAGCCTGACCAGGGTCCAGCGCGAGGAAATATCACTCACCTCGTTCTCGGTGAGCAGGCTCTCAAGGAATCCTTTAATCATTTCAGGATCCTCCGCCTGTGCGAGGGCATGAGCCAGTTCGTTCAGCGGGGTCGGATCTATGTCTTCATACATGCTGATATCCAATATAGGTTCAGCCTGTTCGTACCGTCAAGTAGAAACACCCTAGCCCGAAAATCTCACGAGAGAAATCGGCGCAAAACCAAGGAAGCAAGACGCAGCTGTATTAGGTATACTGCAAGTCGCTGCTGACACAGGTATTGCGCCGATTTCTCCGCCCGAAGGGCCGGCAATTCACAATCGAATTCCTTTTTCACACACTGATTTTCCACTATATCCAATAAATTGCTATAACAGCTTAAAATGAATGCAATGGTGAATTGCTGGTGAGATTTCCGGGCTAGTCACCCCCGCCCCTGATGAACTCGGATTCCATGCCGTAATCATGGATTTTCCGATGGAGGGTCTTCCGGCCGATCCCCAGAACTTCCGAAGTGCGGCTCTTATTGCCGCTTTGAGCATTCAGGTTGGCCCTGATGATAATCTTCTCGGCTTCCGCCATGGGTATCCCCAGCTTTATGCGGATACCGTCCTCGTCACTGCGTTCGGTGACATGAGGAGGCAGGTCATCGGGAGTGATGTATGATCCTTTACTCAGCACCACGGCGCTTTCCACAACGTTTCTGAGTTCCCTGACATTTCCGGGCCAGCGGTATGATCCCATGGCCATGGCGGCTTTGGGCTCCAGCCCCTGAATATCCCTGCCGTTTTCTTCGGCGAATTCCTTCAGGAATCGGGCCGCCAGAAGAGGAATGTCTTCCGGCCGTTCTCTCAAGGCGGGCAGATGAATGTTCACAACACTCAGCCGGTAGTAAAGGTCTTCCCGGAACCGGCCGGCTGTCACTTCCTCCTTGAGATCACGGTTGGTTGCCGCGATGATGCGGACATCCACCGTGAGAGTCTTTTCACCGCCGACCCTTTCGAAGCTCCTTTCCTGCAATACCCGGAGTATCTTGATCTGGGTGGACTGATCAATCTCACC
>DAOVYP010000514.1 GCA_030635565.1 Spirochaeta sp.
GAGCGTCGCACTCGGCCTCGGGCCAGACGCGTGCACCCGCCGGCCCGAAGGCTTCGGGTTCCTGGTGCCTCGCGACGTCGGTCTCCAGCTCCTCGGCGTGCTCTTCATGAGCCGGCTCTTCCCGGGCCGCGCACCGGCCGGATGGGAGGCGCCGGTGGTAAAACGCCAGGTCTGGAACTTCTCCAACGGTCGGTCAGGCTTTCTCCCGGAGATTATCGGACATTATATGCCCTCAACTACGCATTCCGTGATGCCGGGAAACAGGAAGAGCGTACGAAGATTCTCGACCGGTTGATGGAGCTGGAACTGCCCGACGATATCCGTCGTGATGTGGAACTCACCCGAATCCGTATTTCCGTCGGATGGGAATAGACCAGAGGGCGCCGATCACATAAGATGGTTCTCCGCCGAGGAACCGAATATCATGCCCGACGAAAAAAACAAATTCCGGGGAAACCCCCATCATCTCGCCTTACTTGCCGAAGCGGTTGAGAAAGGTGATATCACCTTATGGAACAGCTTTGTACGAAAAAACGGATCATCATTCCGAGCCCGACTGGCAGGCGCCAATCTCACCGGATTTATCTTGCGCGAGGTTCGACTTGAAGGTGCCGATCTTACCGATGCGGATTTAGCCGGAACTGTTCTGACAAGGGCCAATCTCAGCAATGCCCGTCTCCGGGGCTGCAACCTCATCGGTGCTGATCTCACCGGAGCCCGGCTGAATCATACCGATTTCACAAATGCCGATCTGAGCCGGGCGAAGATGTCCAATGCCCGCGCCAGAGGCGCCATTTTCATAGGATCCGATCTGTCGGGGACGATTCTGGACGGAGCGGACCTTTCCAGAGCGTCGATGAAGGGCGCCGCGGTAACGGGTGCGTCCCGTTCCGGAGCAAAAATGAAAGTACGGATAAAGGTGAAATCGACATCGGAAGAAGTCTTGAGGGTGGATAAATTCGACAGGGCATCCATAGATTACAGTCCCTGGATCAAGGCTCTGGACGAAGAAACGGAAAGAAAAGAAATAAGACGGGACAGGGAAGACAAAAAAGCGGAAGCGGATAAGGAACGACTCGCTCGAAAGCTGGGCCGTCGCAAGCCTTTGTTCAACAGGGTTAAATAGTAGCTGTAAGGGCGGGGGCAGGATTCCGGGGCCGGCAAACCAACCCCGGAAAAACAGGATTTTTAGAAATCCTTGTCCTGAACGGTCTTCCTCTTGGCGGCCTTTGCATTCTCGATGGCAGTATCACACATCTCGCGGATCTTGTCGGAGAGAACGTCGATAACGGCAGCCGAGCATTTCATGTCGGCAGTCGTCTTGATGTAGGCTTTCACTTTGGAAGCCACCACCAGGGTTTCTTTTCCAGCCATTGTGGGCTCCTTACGTTGACAGTTGTTTCCCTTATTATACAGCGAAAAAAGGTTCCCGTCCCCCCCTGAATACAATTATGATTGGTTCACCGGGTAAATTTTATCATTTTTTCTGAAAGAAAGGACAAAGTTAATTGGTATTCCGCATTCGTTATACTCTGATTTTCACGATTCTGACCATTTTGACTGTTCCACTGTTCTCAAATGAAACCCTTGAAGCCAGTCTGATTATCGTCGGACCCGGAGACCCGTTATACACGTACTGGGGCCATATCGGTATTGCTATTGAGAACAAAGAGACCGGCGAAAACCTGTTTTACGATTTCGGGAATTTTTCGTTTTACTCTGACAATTTCTACCAGGGCTTTGCCATGGGCCGGATGATGTACCTGGGGTTAGTCACTCCGACGGACTATTTCATCTCCTACTCCCTCATGGAAGACCGGAATTTTACGATTTACCCCCTGAATCTCGGTGATGAAGAACTCCTGGAGCTGGATAACAAACTGCAATGGTGGGTACGCCCGGAAAACCGGGAATATCTATACGACTATTACCTGAATAACTGCTCCACCATAATCAGGGACATTCTCAACGACGTAACCGATGGAGAAGTGAAACGCTTCACCGACTCCCGTCCGGACTTGGATTTCCGGCATTATTCCAGAAAGGGAGCCGACCCATCGTTGTTCTCTGACATTCTCCTTCATTATCTTCTGGGTTCCGATCTTGATAAGCCCATCAGCGCCTGGGACAAGATGTTTCTTCC
>DAOVYP010000449.1 GCA_030635565.1 Spirochaeta sp.
GCCTTCCCGTTTCTAAAAATGGCATCAATCAGGTACCGGCCCCAATATACCTGGAGTGGCTGAAAACCTTTAACTTTCTTATACGTCGGCTCAACACCCTCTCGTTGATCGGCATCATTGTTATCCATCACCATCGTATCAATACCGATTTTGATGAGCGAGGGCTGCTCTTTTTCCAGCCGCCAAAGGAATAGACTTTTGAGCACCTTTCGGAACAACCAAACCCGTACAATGGAGAAACAAGAGAAAAAACGCTTGGCCGTATGAGAGGAGATCATATGATTCTCCCCGGTTTCAATGACTCCTGCGTAACCTGAATCTTTTTTGAGCTGATCAAACCGGGTCATATGGAAATCTGTGCCGTCAAAGAAGAAGCAGATAATCTGATGAAATATGCTTCCCAGCGGCGTGCCTTTGCCATTTTTTTTGAGAAAAGAAAACCACAAGGTGAGCATCCGGGTGATGCCGATGGCATCCAGATATCGGGAAACCAGGCTCAAGCCGGCTCTGCTGGATAAACAATCTGAAGTTATCCCGAAATCATCGATTTTGCTCTTGACGGAAGCTGCCACCTGTCGCAACATATTCTCACCTCTTGGGTGTTTTTGTTTTATTGCTAAATCATTACACCACTTGGAGGTATTTTTTTCTACTGATAGAAATCGCTCAGTTTAGGTAATATTTAAAAATAAATATCAGTTGAGGTTCTTTCAGTAATCCGGAAGAGCCTCAACTGTTTTTTTTGATTCACTTCGCTTCAAGTCCAAAACTTCTTTATTACCCCTCACCCCCCAGCTTCCACCGCCGCACCCACCGCTGTGGCGAAAGCTGCATTGGGCGCAATCCGGTACTCCAGACCATTCAGCTTCGCCAGCTGTTTGAATACACCGGCAGCCGCCGGAAATGACGCCAGTTTTCCGATAAGGACGATGATATCCTTGCCTGTGGCTCCCGCCGCACCGGCCGCAATCATGCCGACGGTCTGGCATACCAGATTCACCACAGCCATAGCCAGGTCGTTGTCATTTGCATCATCGGCCATCCTGCCGAAGTTCGCCGCCGTGGTTTCAGGAGGCAGACCGGGAATTTCCCGGGTTGAGATATCCCCGACGCTGAGATCCACCTTGTCCAAACGGCCCATCGCGGCCTTGCGGGCAATCACTTCGATGTCGGACACGCCTATGAGAGCTTTGGAGAGGCCGATCAGGGTTCCTCCGCCGACACCGGAACCGCCCCAATGGGTAATTTCTCCATCGTCCACCTCGACAATGGCCGTACCGGTCCCCAGGCTGGCTACTACGGCCCGGCGTACACCGGTGAGGTATACCCCGCCCCGTCCGATGGCCCGGAACTCGTCCACTCTCGAAACCGGCAGGCCCAACAGTTCATTGCCGATGGCTTCGGCACCGATGCCGGTTACCGCCAGGGTGGAGATATCCTTCAGGCTGCGTCCTGTTTCCGAGAGAAATCGACCCAGGGCACCGGCGGCCGAGGATACCGGATCACCGGCCCTGACGGTGAGCGGAGAAAGAAGCTGATCGTTTTCAAAACCCACGATATCGGTGGTTGAGCCGCCGATGTCAATTCCTATGATGAAAGGAATGAATGGTATCATACCCAGGGCTCTGCCCTGGACCCGGAGTCGCTCAAGCGACTCCCTGTTCCGCGGCAGAGCCGCGGGGTATGAAACCATGCTTTCCCTGCGCTCATTCGGAAATGAACAAGTTCACTTCTCTCATTTCGCTTGGGAATCACTCGGGGATCACCGTCCAGTCGATGGGGACATGAACCGTATCGGCCAGAGATTCCATAACCTGATCCGTATGATACAGCAATGGTGCTTTCAGGTAGACCATTCCATCGTCGTAGCGTTTAAAGCGAACGGCATTGTGATGTGCGGCATCCAGGTTGAGGACCCCGCCCTCTTCGGCGTCTTCCAGATGAATTTTGCCGTTGCAGACGCAGAAATACACCGAATCGGCACTTTCAACCCTGGTGTAGTACACCGTTCCCCGGACCGCGGCCACCATGGTGGGGGTTTTTACGAGCCAGGGTTTCCTGCGGGAAAACCAGCGGGCTTTGGACTGAACCACAGCCAATGCCCCATTGTCGAGTTTGAACGTCTTTTCCGCGGCATCAAGGACGAGCCGGGTGTTTTCTTCGGCACTGAGGACACGGTAATCGCCGAATTTAATTTCCACGAATGAATCGGGACCTGTAACAACAACATCACCGTCTTGAATCTCAAGACCGATAAGCGCGGCCTGGCCGTTCACCGTAACGAGCCCCTCCAGATACTGAATCTCACCAGCCGACCCGCCGCCGATTGAAAAATCGATACCTCCGCAGGAAATAAAGGTCAACAATAAAAGACTCGAGACAATGGCACCCAGGATTTTCATCATTTGATTCTCCACTTCTTATCTCCAGCATAACTTAATCCGGGTGAAAACCGCCAGAAGAATACACCGGCTTTGCCGGGTCTTTCCCGGGATGCTCCGGAAGGGCAAGAATGGGCTCGCAATGTCGGGTCTCAAATACATCAAAGAAAACGCCGAGGCCGTGGAGTCCAATATCGCCGCCCGTTTCATGACCGCCGATGTCGATGAGGTAATCAGCCTCTACGACCGCCGGAACGCCCTCATCACCGAAAC
>DAOVYP010000192.1 GCA_030635565.1 Spirochaeta sp.
CAGCCTTAATTCCACGGTTTCGGCTTTAGGCGAGAAAGATACGGCGTTGTCCAACAGATTCAGAACGGCCTGTGCCAACCTGTCGGGGTCGGCAAGCGCGTAAATCGGATCATCATGTTCTGTTTCGTCGATGAAGTCGATACCGACGCCGGTTTTCCGGTGATATGGATATCCGGAAACAAGGTTGGAAAGGATTGTACCGACATCCACCATGTCATGTTCACCCCGGTTCAGGCGTACGTCAACACTGATCAGTTCACGAAGATCGTCCAGCAGTCGCTGGATCCGCCGGCCTTCCCGGTCGATTACTTCGAGGAAGCGCCGGGTTTCACCGGTGGCGGTCTGTTCGGCCAGCTCGGAAGCGCTCAGGATTCCTGACACGGGGTTTTTCATTTCATGAACCAGATCCGCCATGAAATCCTCCATATGATCGGTCCGCTGCTGCAGGCGGGATGATAATCTGTATAACGCCCTTGAGAGATCGGCTACTTCATCCCGGCCTGAGAGGGGGTTGAACCCGGCCTGGAGCTTCCCTCTTTCGTCCAGAATGCTCTCGGCCTGATCCCGCAGCCGGCCGACGGGAACAGTCACGGTTCTGGCCAGCAGAATGGACAGGATAACCGCTGCTCCGACGCTGAACAGGAAAATGGTGGCAATATCAAGACGGAGCTGGTACAGGTCGGAAAGGATGGCGAATGTGGATCGGGATACCAGCACGGCTCCCACAACTTCATCTTCCCGGAAAACCGGGATGGCTGAATAGAGTGTGACGGATTTCTGACCCCGGGAGATTCGGGTGGCGGCGCCGTAGCGGCCCATCAGTGCCGAACGTATTTCCGGACCATCCAGGATGTCCCGGCCGCTGTAGTATTCGGCATCTCCGGTGGGGGTTTCCGGAGGTCTTATGAATCCCGAGATGGTTTTAAAGGTTCGTGTCGGCAGGGCGCCGATCCGGTAGATGACATTCTCCTCGGGATAGCTGGGTTCAGGGGTTGATGTCCGGGAGTCATCGACGCTGGAGATGATGTTCGTGTCTTCGACATCCTCCTCCGGGCGGGCGGAGTCGGCAAGAAGCATCCCCTTGTTGTTCACCACCCTGAGGCGGGCATCGGTTCTTGCCCCGAGTCGGCCGAGTATGGCATCGGCTTCTTCCTGCAGATCGTGTCCTGTCAATGCCGAGGCCAGAAGCCGGCCCTGCTGTACCATGGCCCGTTCCTGACTCTCAAGCAGCTGAATTTCATAAGTTCCGAGGAAGAGTATGGCGCCGATGGGAAATACGGCCAGCAGGAGATTGAATATGAGCAGTCGGGCGGTGAGTCCTCTCAATCTTCGATCCTCAGACGGTATCCAAGGCCGTAGATGGTTTCCAGGATATTTTTCGGAGCGCCGGCCACCTCGAGTTTACGCCGTATCCTCTTGATGTGGCTGTCCACCGCGCGTTCGTTGATGAACTTGTCTTCAGGGAATGCGGAACTGTAGAGTGCCGATCGTGTTCGAACGGTTCCCGGAGACCTTGCCAACTCCGACAGGAGTCTGTATTCGCTCAGGGTGAAGACCAGTGCTTCGTCGTTCCATGAGGCCTTGTAGCTGTCGGGATCCAGTTTGAGGGGGCCGACGTCGATAGGCGGTTCTCCCTGGCCTATGCCGTCGGCACGCCGGAGAACAGCCTTGATACGGGCCAGTAACTCCCGAACGCTGAATGGCTTTCCGATATAATCGTCACCTCCGGTTTCCAGACCCAGGACACGGTCGAGCTCCTCGTCTCTGGAGGAAAGGAATATCACCGGTGTCCGTGTATCGTTACGGCGCAGTAATCGGCAGAATTCAATTCCGTCCATCCTGGGCATCAGGATGTCCAGCAGGTAAAGATCGGGTGAATCATCCTGACGGGCTTCCCAGGCAGCCTGACCGTTGGGGTAAACGGAAACCCGGTATCCTTCCTTATTCAGGGCGTAGCTGAGATTTTCCCGCAGGGCGGCTTCATCATCCACGATGGCAATATGCTTCATGAAGACTATTTTAACATGTCGGCCCGATACGATCCGGTTCTGCCGTTTGAACGGCGTCAATTCGCCCCTTTTTCGCCGGAATCCAGCCTCCGCTGCGCCTGAAGAGGGGAGTAGGCTGTATTCGTACAACAACGGAGGTTCCAGATTATGTTGAATATCATCCGGCGGCCCGGCCTGCGGTCAACTTTGAAAGCCGTCATTGTGACGGTAATGCTTCTGCTGATGCTGATTCCACTATCGATGATCCGCTCACAGGTGTATGAGCGTGAAGTCAGAGCCGATGAGGCGGCCCGGGATATCATCGGCGGCGCCGGAGGCTCCCTGGAAATGGTGGGTCCCCTGCTCGTTCTGCCGTATGAAGTGGAGGTGTCTGAAGAGCTTGATGGTAAATTACGACGTTATACACGGAGGGGCGAGGTGTCGCTCCTGCCCGAGTATGTGAGTGTAAACGGGGTTCTTGATGTCGAGTACCGGTTCCGGGGTATTTACAGAGTACCGGTTTACACCGTTCATCTTGAAGCCGACGGCGGATTTATCATCCCCGGTCCGGAAGTTTTTCCCGATGCCGCGGTTCCCCTGACCAATGAGTACCGGCTTGTAGTCGGGATCGCCGACATGAGGGGTATCCGCGAGGTGACACCCCTGTTGTGGAACGGGATTCCCGTTGAGTTCGGGCCGGACGCCGGCCATCCGTCTCTGGGCATGGGTATCGGTGCCGGTCTCCCGGAGTTTCCTGCTGCGGGCTCGGCTGTGGATTTCTCCTGGTCGATGGAAGTGAGCGGCGGTGGATCGGTGTCGGTAGCCCCCCTCGGACGGGATTCGAAACTGCAGCTGTCGGGGAACTGGGCATCTCCTTCGTTCCAGGGGGCCATGCTCCCCGATGAGAGAGAGCTGGACGACGAGGGCTTCACGGCCCGTTGGCGCATTCCTGAAGTGAGCCGCCCCATCAGGCCATTCTGGGACAACGGCGCTGCTGTGGATTTGAGCGCCCATGCCTTGAGAGTGGAGCTGCTGGAGCCGGTGGGGGCCTATACCCGGACGGAGCGTTCGGTTAAATACGGCGCCTTGTTTCTCCTCATTCCCTTTGTGGTGTTTTTTCTGTTCGAAACTCTCGGAGGGCTCAGGGTGCATCCGGTGCAGTACCTTCTGGCCGGAGCTGCCGATGTCCTGTTCTATCTCCTGCTGCTGGCGCTGTCGGAGCATATCGGATTCAACATCGCTTACATTCTGGCGGCAGCTGCGGTGATGCTGCTCATCTCGTTTTATGCCCGGAGCATCACCGGAGGACGAAGTAAAGCACTGGCGATGCCCGTTGTGCTGACCGGTGCGTACTTCTGGCTCTGGGTCACACTTCAATCCGAGGATTACGCCTTGCTCATCGGCTCTGCCGGTTTGTTCCTGATTGTCGCCCTGGTGATGATTCTGACCCGGAAAGTGGATTGGTACGGCGCCGAAAATGTCGAATCAACCGAGGTTTCAGACCCTATGAATTCTGGCTCCGAAGGGGATGAGGGAGAGCCTGGCGAGCTTGATATGCTGCTTCCCGAAGGGGATTCCGATGAGGGTGATGGTGAATAACAGGGCGAGGATGACATGATATACAGCCAGTTCCCACCCGAAGAGCATAATCCAGATGATGTTGCCGACGGCTCCACCGACTCCGAATTCGCCGATTTCGACTTCCGTGCCGAAGGGCCGGAGGGTGAATCCCGCCAGTTTGATGGCCTGGAGGCCGAAGGGGATTCCAATTATAGTGATACACATGAAAATGCCGGCGACGGTCCAGAGCACGGCGCTTATGAGGCCTCCGAAAATAAGCCATAGCAGGTTTCCGATGAATCTCATGATTCCTCCCATGCCGGTCCTGTTACCCGGTATTAATAAAGAGATTGTACATGAATTCAGATGAAAAACGACATACTGACCTTGATGGAATCCTGTATCATATGTAAATCATGAACAGAAAAGAATCATCTCTGCCGATCACAATTGTCCTTTACGTCCTTCTTTTTGTATTTGGAATGTCCTACACCATGATAGGACCGCTGATGCCGGAGCTTCTCCGGCGTTACGGTTTGAAGCTGGCGGAGGGTGGTACCATCGTCAGTATTCAGAGTATCTCCGGTCTGGTTGCAGTTATCTTCTGCGGCCTCTTCGGTGACAGGCTGAACAAAAAGAAATTCATCGCTCTTGGAATCGGACTGTTCGTGATTTCCCTGCTGGGAGTCGGCACTGCCCCACCTTTCGGTCTGCTGATGGCCATTTTTTTCGTGTTCGGTATCGGTACCCGGACCTTTGATACCCTGTCCAATGCCCTTATATCCGATATCCACGGTGAGAAACGTTCCCTGTTTCTGAATCTTCTCCATACCTTTTTTGGTTTAGGAGCCTTTCTCGGGCCTCTTTTCGTCTTCTACCTGACTGACAGAGAGGTGAGCTGGAATAAAACATTCCTGTATCTGGGCTTCATGGCTATTGTGATATTGGTCTCCTACCTTGCCGTTCTGCTGATGGGGGGTAAAAAAAGCGACGGCAGCGAAATGAAAGCTCCGGGTGGAAGCGTCGGTCTCGCTTCACTCTTCACTCATCCCCGGATGTGGATACTCGGAATTATAATTTTCATTCACATGGGCGTACAGATTGTGCTGAACACCTGGATGCCCCTGTTTGCAGCTGCCTCGACGGATTCCGGTGCTTTCATGTCCAGTTTCGCTCTTTCCGCCTTCTGGATCGGTATCATCCTGTCCCGAAGTCTGGTTTCCAGGCTGTCTGTGCGCTTCGGGGAAATATTCATGATACGCTGGGGCGGCCTGTTATCCCTGATGGTATTCATACCCGCCCTATTCCTTGGTGATGCCATGATTCTCACCATCGGTTCCGGGGTTATGGGATTGTTCATCGGTTTCACTATTCCTTATCTCATGTCCATCGGATTCGGATGGTATCCCGACAAGTCAGCAGCGGTGACGTCGATGCTTCTTATTTTCGGGTATTTCTCTGTAGCGGGGTATCCCTGGATTTCCGGACTGCTGGGCGACCGTTTCGGCCTGATTGCCGCCATGGCCCTGGTGGTTGTCAGCCAGCTTGTTCTCTTTGGTGTGACCTGGTTTCTGCCCGGCAATGAGTCAGTTAATACGTCAATTTGATGAAGATGAACGATTTTGATTCTGCAGGATGTACCGAGAATACGAATAAAGTTTCTGATTTCCAACAGTTTTTTTGAATCATATA
>DAOVYP010000513.1 GCA_030635565.1 Spirochaeta sp.
AATTTCGGATTCTTGAAACCTCAATATGGGGGAATGACGATTCCAACGGAGTTATCTCAGATGAACTTAGAGAACTCAAACTGGAATCCTACGATCTGGTGATCGGATCGGGGTTTTCTTATGGGACACCTTTCATCGAAATTCATGAGGAATACCCAAACCAGGAATTCATTGTCATAGACAGTCCAATAGGTATTCCCGGGGGAATGAATATCACCGGACTGTTATTTTCGGTCTATGACGCGGCGTTCATTGCCGGTGCGATGGCCGTGGAGAGATTTGAAGGGCAGCCCCTTGGAGCCATCGGGGGAATCGATCTGGAGTTCATGCATCGGGATTTTTTCGATGGCTTCTTTGCCGGTGCTGATTACATGGATGGCTTAATCGGTACTCATACGGACATCGCTTTCGAATTCGTCGGCAGTTTTGGTGACCCTGACAGGGGCTTCGAGATAGCCACCGCCATGTTTACCGATGGTGTACAGTGTATTTATCAGGCTGCCGGTCCCTCAGGCTGGGGAGTTAACGATGCAGCTCATGCAGCCGGCCGCTGGGTTATCGGGGTCGACACCGATCAGGGTCTTGAAACAGCCCTCCGGAGTGAACCCTATTCGCACATTCTCACCTCAACCCAGAAGAAATGGGGCAACGGTGCCTATCTCATCTGTAAAGAGTATCTGACAACGGGCAAACTTCCCCACGGTACACAGGTTGTGGGACTTGCTGAGGATTGTACCGATCTTGCCGTCAATCCCTATAACACCCCTATTCTGGGAGACCAGTTGGGGACGATCAGGGAATTGAAAGCCGCCCTCATATCCGGAGGACTACCGTCATCATCCTTATCAACCACGATTGAGTCGAATGAGAATGTCTGGGAATCCGCTACAGTTCAATCCACGGTGGAAATTATCACAGTCACAGTGAACGATCCGGTTCTTTCACCCGGGATTCCCACCCACTACGGACCGATGATCCAGGAGGCAATGTCCACTGAATTCCTTCAGGTAGGTCTTTATCGGGTTATCGACAGTGAGCAGGTGGATCGTTTACTTTCAGAGATAAGTTTTTCCCTTGACGGCGTTTCCGAGGAAAATACCAAACTGGAAATCGGCCGTCTGATATCTGCCGAAGCCATTGTTTTTGTCAATCTCGGAGAGATCGGAGATAAGGTGAATGTGGACTGCAAGCTTGTGGATGTCGAAACCGGCCTGTTGATCGCTGCTGCGAGGGAAACCTATCCGAATTTTGAAAGCGTTTTGAGCGGTCTTGGTCCTCTGGTAGCGGACTTGGGGAAATAAGACCGGGAACAGCGGATTTAAAGCCTTGTCCTGGTTCTTCTGAAAATCTCAACTTTCAAAGTTGACAATTACAACCTGTCAAATTAAAATTGTTAATTATATACTATGAAAGGATATATGCGGAGAAAACTAAATCTCTTTCTTCCTTTTTTCCTGTAATAATACTCACAGGGCCAGACAATCGGGAAAAACGACTCTTTTACAGAAGCTTTTCCCCGAATACAGATATGTCTCTCTGGATTTACCAAGTTTGGCCGAAAAAGCAGAACAGAATCTGGATGAGTTCTTCAGAAACAATCCGTCTCCGCTGATTATTGATGAGGTTCAGTACGCTCCCGGATTGTTTCGTCATATTAAGAGACTCGCTGGCAAAGACCGACACAGTATAATGGGTCGGTATGTCCTGGCAGGCAGCCAGATATATTCACTGATGAAAGAAGTCTCGGACAGCCTGGCGGGGCGGTCGGTAATCCTGGAATTGGAAAATCTCAGCTGCAGTGAGATATTGTCGGAACCCTTTCTGGAACCAGCCGATAATGCTCTGCAGTTGATAATGACCAGGGGTCAGTTTCCTGAATTATGGATGGAACAGAATCTGCCTTCTTCGGCATTTTAGAGCTCCTATCTGGCAACTTGGCTTGAGGAAGAGGGAGAACCCGTACCTGAGTCGCTTGGTTTTCGGCGTTTCAAGGGGCATATCTCAATTCGTGTCTCGGAGGAACTTCACCATGATCTTGTCATTCGAGCCTCAGAGCAAAAGGTGTCACTCAATCAGTACATCGGATCAAAATTAGTCTGACCGAATACTCTATAAATCTCAGTAACGGCTCCGATTTATCTCA
>DAOVYP010000425.1 GCA_030635565.1 Spirochaeta sp.
ACTTCGAGATTACCAAGGCTGTAAGTAATGATATGATCACCAGGGTCAGTTTCAATAATGGCGAGGTTACCGTCGGCATCGACAGACTCACCATCCAGAAATATAGATGCACCGTCGGGAATGTTGACGGTCAACTCGGGTGGACGATAATCCAGCAAAAGATTCAGTGATACTTCCTGGCCGGGTTCGACGGCGATGGTTTTCTCGACAGTCGGGGCATGGGTGCTGGTGACTCGGACCTTATGAATTCCCGCAGACAATGTGATGGCTTCACCCATGTTGATTTCATTACCGTCCACCAGAATACTGACGGTTTCTTCGGTGTCTCCGGAAAGGTTGGTAATACTGACGGTTAAAGATCCTTCGTTTTTCCAGAGTGAAACGGTACTGATGGATAATTCCTCAAGGAAGACGGAATCGGGAATACCTTTCGTTACCGGTAAGATAGTGACAAGTAACGGGAATTGACCTTTATCGACAGGAATCGGGAGAACATCGGTCAGGGCATCGCCTGCAATTCCATGATTTTCGGAAAAGGGTATTCTGACAAATGCTGATTCCCTGGAAGGCAGCAGCCTCATATAGATACGAGTTCCACTGTAGCTCCGATTGCTCTCACTTGGTACAGGATTGATGTCCCGGAATATCAGTAGAGCGAAGCTGTTTTGATAACGTCTGAGGGAATTGGGAATATCCAGGCGGATTTCCAGGCCTTCCTGAAAATCCGGAATTGTTCCTGAATCAATTACGACAAGTTCCTCCGGGTTGAATGTAATCCCGGAGCCGTCACTCAGAACTGTTCCTGCGTTTCTCCCCCGGATGTTTTCCGCCTGAGCCGACATGGTGAAGGTTATGGCCATGAGAAGGAGCATGAAGCCCCTGACCCTGTTTGTATTCATTGTTCTCCGGTTCATTGTTTTATCGCCGCCTCAATTGTAAAAGGACGTCAGTCTTGAAGGATCTGCCGGTTTTCCGTTTCTGCGGATTTCGAAATGGAGGTGCGGTCCGGTTGATACTCCGGAATTGCCCGAAAGAGCTATTCGATCCCCCGCATCAACAATTTGCCCTTCACTTACCAGAATCTCATCCAGGTGAGCGTAGACTGACTGATAGCCCCCGTCATGATTGATTATAACGAAGAGGCCATAAATTTCCAACGTTCCTGTTTCTAAAACCGTTCCGTCCCTTGCTGCCATTACCGGGGTTCCTGTCGAAGCTCTCAGATCGACACCGGGGTGAAAGCTGATACCCCCGGTAAAAGGGTTCGGCCTGTATCCGAAAGAGGATGTAATCTTTCCGTCGGCCAGGGGAGAGGTAAACAGACTGCCGAGAAACCTGATCCTCTCTTCCGGTGTGAACTTATCACCCGGGAAGAAACTGAATTTCCGGTGGCTTCCTGCTTTAATACTCACCTTTACACCTGAAGGATCTGAACTTCTGGATGATCCGACCAGCTGTCTTTCCCAATTTCCAATCGGATTTGCCGGGATGAACAATCCGGGTATATTGGGTACAAGAACTTCCTTCCCGGCAGTCAGCAGCCCCGGTGCATCCCAACTATTAAGTGTTGCCAGGGCATCGTAAGGGAGGTTGAAGGCGGCTGCGACGGAAAAAAGATCTTCCGAAGGTCGGGGGATGTAACGGTATATGGTGAGGGGAGGTGATTCTCCGCGTCCGGAATACCAAATCTCTACATCCTGCTGCTGCTGACTGTAGAGAGGATCCCTGGACTCGATTGTGTAGTGAATCAGGGGATAATCGCCGAAAGCTCCCGCACTCAGGAAAAAGGTCAGGAGTACAAATATCAAACTACGCATTACTGAACGGTTTAAGAAGCTCGTTTTCCAGCGGAACACCGGCGGCACCGTATCCCAGACGCCTGTCGGGGCGTCCGGTTCCGTGAAAATCGGAACCACCTGTAATAAACATGCCGTTTTGTACCGCCAGCTCCTCGAATCTGGCTGCCTCACGCTTTGAAGCTCCCGAATGTCGGGCCTCGATACCATCCAGGCCGAATTCCTTCCATTCAGGGATGTATTTTCCCATTCGTCCCCAGGAAATCCAGAGGGACAGGGGGTGAGCGATAATAGCCTTGCCGCCTGAGGTATGTATTGCTTCTATAGCTTCTTCCAGTTTCGGAAGCTGCTTCGACACATGATACGGACAGCCAGGCCCCAACCATCGTTCGAAGCAGTCGGGGACATTCTTCGCCTGACCCTGATTGATGAGCCATCGTGCGAAGTGCATACGACCGGTGACTTCGCCGCCGGCCAGCAGGTCCAGTTCCTCCAAAGTTATGGAAAGACTATCGGCCTTCATCAGGGCAACCATTTCGCTGTTACGGGAATTCCTCCGCCGGCGAATCTCTTCGAGAAAATTTTCCAGAGGACCGGTGGGATATTGATCCATACCCAATCCCAGAAGGTGGAACTCTCCGGGTTCGAACTCCACTTCGGTCTCCACCCCCGGGATGAAACGTATTCCCGTTTCTTTTGCTCTTCTCTCGGCTTCTTCCAACCCGGCCAGAGTATCATGATCAGTCAGAGCAAGGGCTGTGATACCGGATGCGGATGCCAGATCGAACAGGGCTGATGGAGTTAAATCACCATCGCTGGCATCGGAATGAGTGTGCAGATCGATCATATCTCAAGAATACACAGGCACAGGAATTGTTGACAGGCCTATGCAGGGATGCGTATTCTTGCATAACGGGCGTAACGGGAGCTTCTTTTGCCTAAACCTGTCTTTTATCGAGCTAATGCATTTGTGTACTTCCAAGGCGACAATGCCGACGGAATTCCCATCCTCAAGGAGGGGAAGGTTGAACTCACCT
>DAOVYP010000096.1 GCA_030635565.1 Spirochaeta sp.
CCCTGTTGATCTCGTCGGCCAGCACCACCGATGAAAAGAGGGGTCCCTTACGGAATACGATGTCCGTGCGGTTCTCCTCGTCCCGCACCAGAACGTCAGTTCCAAGGATGTCCGCCGGCATGAGGTCCGGAGTGAACTGAATTCTGGAGGCCGGCAGTCCCAGCGAGGCGGCCAGGGTTCGGATCAGAGATGTTTTCCCCAGTCCCGGAACCCCTTCCAGCAAAGCATGGCCTCCGGCGAAGAGACAGCCGAGCACCTGATCAATGACATTCTCCTGACCCACCATGACTTTTTGTATCTCATCCTTCAGGCGCGTTGCTTTAGCCACCAGTTCCTGCAGCTCTACTTTATTCATGCTCGTTACTCCTCTGTCTCCTCATACTCGGGCCCTTCTTCCAGGGCCAGAAAATAATCCCTGACATAGTCTCGTGTCCGGGGGGGAATCTCTTCCCTGCGGATCACCGATTCCACTTCCTGTCGCCACTCGGCCGCGACGTCCGTGTCCCGTGTCGGTGCGGCATCCCCGTCCCCGGTATAGGCCCGGATCACCGTCCTCCAGGTTCCGGTCCTTTCACTGTCCATGGGCAGATGAAGTGGCTCCTCCGCCCCGGATCGTGACCTGCCGGAGAACTCGGAACTCTCATCATCCACAGCTGTGGAACCACGACCGCTGCCCCCGGTTCGGCCACCGCCCTCATCGGATTCCCCGGAACCTTCTCCGGTCCCGGGCTTATCGTCACTTTTCCCTTTTCCTGTTTCCCGACTGTCCGGGCTATCCTGTCGTCCCTCCCGACCTTCCTGACTCTCCTCTTCACCCCGGGCTTTCCGGCTCCGGGCAAGGGCTTCATCAAGCTCCTCAACCCCGGGATCCCGGGTATCCATGGAGTCTTTCAGGGCTTCGGTGAGTTCCTCTGTCAATTCCGGCGTACCATTCCCCAACCCGTCCCGGAAATCCGGATCCGACAGCAGTTTGTCGATCATGTCATTGCGCCCTTCCACGGCACGGCCCAGTTCAACCAGGACATCCGCCGGCAGACGACGTCGCTGAACCCGGAACATTTCGGCCGTCTCCCGGTCGATACCCATATCTTCCACCAGGTTCTCCGCCAATTTGTCCCGGATCAGTGCGTTCCGGCGTCTTTCAATCTCCTCTTCCAGCTCTTTCAGGGCCCGTTCGGCCTGCCGTTCACCCATGGATCCGTCGGCCATGCGGCGCCCGAGTTCTTCCATCCTGCCGGCCAGTTCCCGGCTCTCGGGACGGCCGGTTCCATCGGCACGCTCGGCCCAGGATTCTGCCCAGGCCTCCATCTCCATTCCCCGCTCGGTAAAACCGGGAGACGGCGGCGCGAAAAGGGTCCGGCCGGTCATGAGCATCAGAAGAAAAACCGCAGCTGCAGCCAATGATAAAAGAACGGAAGTCGTCCCGGGCCGCGGCCCGGGAGGCCTCTCACCAAGGTCAGTTAAAAATCGTTCCCCGGTGGAAAGGACCAGACCGCTCAGTTCCGAGTCCGAATTCCGGCACTCCCAGGCCGCCTGCAGCTCCTGCCTGCCCCCGACGGCGCCGTCCAGCCATGAGAGGGCGCCGGAAATCCCCCGGAACGAGAAAATCGCTGCCGCTGCCGCAGTCACCGGAGGCACAAGTACGGCGGGAAAGGCCGTCCATGCCGGTATCAAGCCTTCGGATTCCGCGAGAAACCGGACCGCCGTTCCGAGAATCAGACCCGCCGGTGCCCAGCGAACCACAGCCGCCCTGATCCGACCCCCCAGATAGCTCCGGGTATAGCGGCGGGCCACGGCGGTAAAGGAGTTCGAATGCATCACGATACCTTCACCACCCGGGCGGCCCGATTGAGACGCCATGCCGAAACGGCGTATCCCGACAACGCCAGTAACAGGTGCAGCGCACCCGTTTTGAGAAGGGAAGACAGGCTCGGTTTCTCCGCGCCGTTCACCGAGATATTTCTCAAAACCTTCACGGGGTTCCATTCGGGAAATGTCGAGAAGGTCAGCAGCATGAACAGAATGATTGCAAGGATATAGATCAGAAAGCCAAGGGATCCCGTTGCCCTGTCACTGCGGCGTCCGGCTTCCGCCATCACTCTCTGACAGAACGATACAAATGCGAGATAGGCCGCTGCCCACAGCGCCTGAAAGGGTGAACTCAGGGATCCGACAGCGGCCAGGGTAAGGAACGGAAGCGCGAGAAACACAAGCAGAATTGTATGGACCAAATGAAAGGCGATACGGGCGTTAAGATAAGACAGGGTTCCGACCGGCGTATATTGTATCCATCGGGCAAAGGAATAACCGGGCTTCCGGGAAATCCGGTCCAGGGTAAAAGCCCCGCCGATTGTAAAAAGGAACACGGCCGTTACCTGGGTTACGGTGGAAAACGTATTCGGTCCCCTGCCCTGTTCCAGATACTGTGCCAGGCTCTCCCCGGGCCAGGATATGGCAGTAAACAGAGTCCCGATGGCCATCAGGCCCAAATGCCACCAGATTGACCTCCGGTCAGTCAGCACCGTGGTAAGTGCTTCTTTCAGCACCTGTGAACCCGTCACATGCCTTCCCCCGAATGAACGATTACCATACCCTCCGGCCCCCGGCCCAGAACCAGGGGGCGGGAAGGATCCAGCCTTCCTGTGAGATTCATAAGCATTCGGAAGTATGACCCATCGGCCGACTCCGGCACCGGATCTTCTTCCGTGGGCATTTCATCAGGTATTTCGAGGATTTCCCCCGGCTTCCATTCGCGAGTCAGCAGCAGCGCGCCGCCGCCGGCCAGAAGAACGGCGTCAAACCAGGCTTCACTCCCGTTGTGCCGTATTCCTTCCATAGCCCCCAGCATCCCGAACCCCGGGATTGTTGAGCTGAAGGCCGTATCCAGTGATACCCAGGGCTTCAGCTCGAGATCGCTCAGGACCGCACCCTCGGAACCATGGATCACAAGAACATCTCCGCCGCCGGGACGTGTAGGAATTCCGCCCCCCGGTAGAGTCTGGTTTACCGAATCGGCCACAGGACTGACGAACCGGACTAATCTGACCAGGCGCGAGGTTCCATAATTAGCGGCAAACAGCAGATTGAGACTCTGCGGAGTCAGAACCGACTGTCCCCTGAACGATGAAAACCTCAGTATCGCCGCCGCCGATGTTCCGGTGGAGAGCAGGACAAGTATCGCAATCTGAAGTCCGCGCATCCGGGAAGAGTCAATTCGGCGTCCCGCCAGAAGAACCCCTGCCGCCGTCAGAAAAAAGATACCCGCAAGAATCATGGGATCGGTTAAGGGTACCTGGAGCGGCTTATCATCCTGAAAGTAAGCCTCCGCCAGCAGCCGTTCCAAGCCGCCGGTATCGGGTCGGCTTCTGATAATCGTTCCGGCGGCCATATCCTCCCAGAATATTCTTCGTTCCTCTCCGGGAATCGACGGGGAAACCGTGTCCCGGGGAATGTATCGGATTCTGCCCAGTCCCCGGGAATACACCAGGACATCATCCGGCGGAACACTGAATGGCGGATAAACGATTTTACCATCGACGACCCTCGGCACTCCAATCTCCCCGAGAAGCAGGGATTCGGGGAAACTCCGCCCTGACAGCCAGGGGCCGCCGATAACGATCATTTCGCCGCCGCTCTCGATCCACAGACCCAGGGCCTCGGCACTCCGGGCATCCGGAACATCGGGTGAGAGATCGTGCCAGATCACCAGGCTCACCCCTTCCCAGCCTTCGGGGTCCGCGGGCAGGTATTCTCCCCGGGGATAGGCAAGTTCGACCGGCCTGCCGAAACTCTCGCTGAAAAATGGAATCAGGGAATCCAGGCTCGGACGCCGGGACAGCCCGATGACAAGAGGCCGGTTCACATTGAGGGGACGAAGCTCCTTTTTCGCTTCGGCCAGTAAAACACCGCGATGCTCCAGACGGGCATTCAGAGGGTAGCTGCTCACTTCCAGGGGAATCGAAAAACGATACACTCCGGGAACCCCGGCAGAAAGATTCACCGGACGCCGTATGGTGTAACGGTCGCCATCCTTCAAGGCCGTTCCGGCGATGAATTCGAGCACCAGATCGGCATTCAGGGAACTGTCGGGATTGCGGACGAGTATACTGATCGGTGTCACTGTTCCGGAACGAAAACGATCGGCAAAACCTACGGAGATTTCCAGTTCCGGATTTCCGGCTGCCGTGAATCCGGTCAGACCGATAAACAGAGCTGAAATGAGCTGAATTTGTCTGATCCGGTTCAATCCGATCGCCATGGACGTAAGAATACTCTAGGTGAGGCCGGCTGCGGATACAAGGGTTGGCACTTGTGACACCGGGACTCTCTGCGTAAACTTATAGCCTGGAGGCCACAATGGACGTGATACAATATTTCGGCAATTCAGGTTGGCTCATTATACCGTTCGGGTTGTTTCTCGGCCTGCTCGGATACCGTCTTTACAAGATATCCCTCTTCATCATCGGCCTCTTTTTCGGTATGGCCCTGGGTTCCTGGATCGGACTGAACATCGACAACAGCCAACTGGGACTCATTCTCGGAGTGATTCTCGGACTGGCATTCGGCGTCGCCACCCATTTTCTCATACGCTTCAGCCTCTTCCTGGCCGGCATGGCCGGGGGTGTTGTGCTGGCCACCATCGTACTCCGGGAAATCGGCATGGAACCGGCGAGCACCGAAGCTCTGCTCTGGAGCCTGGGCGCCGCCGTGGCCGGAGGTCTTCTCACCCTGGCTCTGTATAAAATCCTCATTCTCTTCGTCACCTCACTGATCGGAACCTTCATGATTTACCAGGGAACCGTTCATTTCTTCCCTTCCGGATCGGAACGCTGGTCCTGGATCCTTTACCTCGTTCTCCTGGTGGTGTTTGTTCTGGTACAGGCAGGCGCACGCAAAGGGCATCAGGATCCCGTTGAAAAGGAAAAGGAGCGCCGTCGGCGCTGACTCAAAGTGACCTTCGATCCCATTTGTCACACGAAGAATCGATCGATAAATTTCCACCGGAGGGAACCCGCCTTCCATCGGCGGCGTCCAACAGGGAAACAAGACAATAGGAGCGGAACATGAAACGCATTGCAACACTCATCATTCTCATCTGCCTGACTGCGGTTACCGTCATGGGACAGAACGTCGATCTGCAGCTGGCTGTGGCTACTCAGGCCCTCACTCAGAACATGCTGATGGAACAGCTCGGATTATCCGAAGAGGAAGCCGGGAAAATTCTGGCCCTTCAGGAGCAATACAGACTGAGTAAAGAGCAGACAACCCTGGAGCTGAACATTCTCAAGGCCCAGATCGCTCAGAAGCTCTACTATGCCGACGCCGATACTGCAGAAGTCAACCGTTTGCTGGAGAAAGCCAGTAATCTGCGTCTGGCACAGGAAAAAGCACAGGTACAGGCATATCAGCAGATTCGCAACGAGCTCGGTGAGGAAAACTGGACCAAACTCATGCAGCACACCAGAGCCGTACTCCGAAACAGAGAGCTGACACAGAACAAGACCGGGGAAGATTCCGGCAGCCCCAGCTCAGGGAGCTCAGGCAGCAGCAGTCAGAGCGGCAGAAGCCCCCAGCCATCAGGATCTTCGAGTCGTTGACATTACCCGTGCGTCCCCCGGCTAATGACGAAACACTGATCCGCAGATTCGTCGACGAGGGGGACGAAGGGGCCTTTGAAACCCTGATCCGGAAGCACCTGCCGTCGTTGAGACGGCTGGTGGCCGCCGCCGGTCCGAGAAATCCGGAAGACCGGGACGACGTCCTGCAGGAAACGCTGATCCGATTGAATAAATCCCTGTCGGTCTATCGTTTTGAGGCGCCCCTTACCACATACATGTTCCGGATCGCACGGCATGCCGCCCTGGATCAGGAACGCCGGCGCCGCCGAAAGGCGGACAGGGAGCGTCGGGCGGCCCCGGAGCCATCCGAGGGCTTTGCCGATCCCGAAGAATTGGCCCTCGAAAAGGCCAGGGCCGCCGAACTGAAGAATTTGTTCTACAAGCTGAAGGAAACCGACCGGCAGCTGCTGCTCCTTCGGGAGCGGGAAGAACTGAGTATGGGAGAAATCGCCGATATCCTCGGCATTCGACCGGGCACGGTGAAATCCAGACTGTCACGAGCCCGTAAAAGAGCCCGCAAACTGTACGAGGAGGCCGAAAGATGAAATCCGAAAATCAATGGTTGAACAAAATGATGGATGCCGCCCTTACCGACAATCCCGAATCCGTCACGGAACCGGATTTTCAGGCCATCCGACAGGCATCCTCTACGGACCGCCGATTTGCAGCGTTTCGAGGCCGCCGCCGTCCGGTACTCTTCGCGGCCGCGGCGGCAGTGCTGGCCGTCTCCCTGGCGATTCCCGCCGGTATCATCGCCGGCCGCCGTCTGACGACCCGACGCCTCATCAACGATCAGAACACGTATTTTGTCGAAACACTCATCAGGGGCACCATCTTCGATGAAGGCCTGGCCTCCGACGAAACCTGGCTCCTCGATACTACAGTGGACGCGAATTTTTTCGATATCTGAAACTGTCAGAAAACCTGGAGCTGCTTCCGGCGCCGGAGAGAGAAATGTTTAATTGAATTGTGAAGTTTACTCAGTGGTGGCTTCAATAATCGTCTTGATCTGTATCACAAGAGTCCTTCCATCATCTTTCGGTAAAACCGCCCCAAGGCTTTGTCCCCTTGCGGTGATGGATGATGCAAGCTTCCCGATTCTCATCACCGGTACTGGATACCTGGGTATCTTCCCCCCGTAGAGATTCAGGATATTCATTATAGGTGATTTGGGCTGAACCCCAATAACAAGCCGGATTCCTGATAGTAGATTTTCAATTGTTCAAAGCTCAGGTCTTGCCGGGGGGTAGAATATGAGCCAGAGAGTTTCGTGTTCAATGGGAAAACTGTTCTCCTATCCTGTAGCCAGGAGTTTGGTGGAAACTCAAGTCGAACAATATGCCTGCGGATTAATTTCCTTCGAATTCACTCAATTTATTTTTCATACCGCAAGAATATTCACATTATATTTTGAGATATTTTTATCGACGGAAAGCAGGGTCAGATTTTCAGTAAAGGACTGTGCAATCAATAGTCTGTCAAAAGGATCCTTGTGATGCATGGGTAAAGAAGATACTTCCCGGGCGTGCCGCCAGGTAATGGGAAGCTCTTTAAAATTCTGATTAAACAGTATATCCAGATAATCATCAGGAATATCCAGCTTACCAATTGCACTCTTTATACTTATTTCCCAGATGGAAGCTGCACTGATAAAACAAATATTGTTACTATCTTCAATAATCAAACGATATTTTTCGGGTACAAGATGAACAGCATCCATCCACCATAAAATTATATGAGTATCAAGTAGAAGATCCATTGAATTACATCATTCCAAAGGCTTCAGATATTTCATCAGGTAAAATATCAAAATCATCGGCAATTTTAATTTTCCCTTTCAGTACTCCGGGAACACGCGGCATTTTATTACCTGGGTATTTCCCCAAAACAGCAACTGGTTTCCCTGCTTTTTTTATAATAACTTCTTCACCTTCAAGAA
>DAOVYP010000069.1 GCA_030635565.1 Spirochaeta sp.
GATCCATCGATGTTTTTCAATTCCGCTCCGACATTGTTACCGAGGCACATCAGAACCAGTTTTGAAACCCATCCGCCTGTTCCCACCGATGCTACGGCTTTACGATGACCTCGAGCACCCGAGTGTTCAATCCAGTCCCAACCCGCTGCCAGTCCGTTAAAATCCGGCGATTCGGCGGCGGCCGTCACCAAGGCCAATGTGAGGCCAGCGGCCTGCAATGCGGCACCGACGACACGGCCGGAATCCATGGAAGAAACTGCGAAAGCAATGATTGCAGGAGGTACATTCAGCTCTTCAAAACTGCCGCTCATGCTGTCCTTTCCGCCGATGGCCGGCAGGCCCCATCGCCGCTGTACTGTGAGGGCTCCCAGTAACGCCGCCAGGGGCCGGCCCCAGGCTTCGGATCCCTGATCGGTACGGCCGAAGAATTCCTGAAGGCTGAATCTGGCCCTGCGCCAGGACGCACCGGCAGCCGTCATCCGGGCCAGAGACTCGATCAGAGCATATTGGCCGCCCCGGAAGGGACTCCGGGAAGCCAGTACCGGATCGAATCCCACGCTCATAATGCCGGCGGTACCAACCTCTCCGTCCGCCGGCAGCAGATGAACCGAAGCTTCGGCCGGCGTTGCCTGCCGGATACCTCCGTGTGATGCGAGGACAGTTGTTCCTCCGACGCTGCCGTCGAAACGATCCTCCAGGCCCCTGCGGGAAGCTACATCGATGCCGGCCAGGACTTTTTTCAGCGATTCGACGCTCAATTTTGAATCCGAATCGATGTCCGGCGGGATATCGTGCTCTGACGGGTGACCGGCAGCAATGAGAACCTCGGCCTTCCGGCGCACTCCATTGGTATCCAACAGATCGCGGCTGAGATTGATTATCTCCCGGCCACGCCATTTCATCATGAGCCTGCGGCTTGCGGTAATTTTCGCTACAACGATCGCTTCGAGATTTTCTTCGGCGGCCAGACGGATAAAATCCGCGGCATCACCGGGATTGACGACAACGGCCATGCGCTCCTGGGACTCGGAAAGTGCCAGTTCGAGGCCATCCAGGCCTGCGTATTTCACCGCTATTGTGTCCAGATCAATATCCAGACCGTCGGCGAGCTCTCCTACGGCAACGGCCACCCCGCCGGCGCCGAAATCATTACATCTCCTGATAAGAGTGGACGCTTCCGGATTCCGGAAAAGCCGTTGAAGCTTACGCTCCTCAGGGGGATTGCCCTTCTGCACCTCGGCGCCGGCTTTCTCAAGTGATGTACCGTCGTGAGCCACCGACGAGCCGGTGGCGCCGCCGATTCCGTCCCGACCGGTGCGACCCCCGACGAGGATAATCACATCACCGGGCTCGGGTGCTTCCCGAAGGACATGGTTTGCCGGGGATGCACCTATCACGGCACCGCATTCAAGTCTTTTGGCCTCGTATCCCGGATGGTAGTGTTCCCTGACAACGGCGGTCGCCAGACCAAGCTGATTCCCGTATCCGGCATAACCCTCGGCGGCACCATGGGCGATAAGCCTCTGAGGCAGCTTTCCGGGGCGGGTATCGGCGGGATTCCGCCTGGGATCGGCACCGCCTGATACCCGGACGGCCTGATGAACATAAGCCCGTCCGGACAAAGGATCACGGACCGCGCCGCCGAGGCAGGTGGAAGCACCTCCGTAGGGTTCGATTTCCGTTGGATGATTATGGGTTTCGTTCTTGAATGAGAGAAGCCAGGGTTCCCGGCGTCCATTCACCATCGCATCCACCTTCAATGTACAGGCATTGATTTCCCCGGAGACATCCCAATCTTCCAATTCACCCTTCTGCCGGGCTTCACGGGCGGCAATCGTGGCCAGATCCATCAGGGTCCGGGGCGTGCTGTTCCGGCCGCATGAATTACGGGCTTCTTCCCATCCGGCCATGGCTTCGGCAATATCCGCCGATTCCGGTCCTTCGGCGACACGTATTGACGCAAGCTCCGTCTCAAACGTCGTATGACGGCAATGATCCGACCAGTACGTATCAAGAACCTTGAGTTCCGCCAGAGTCGGGTCCCGTTTCTCGTTCGCCATGAACCAGGAACGGATAAATTCAAGGTCAACCAACGCAAGCGCCAATCCTCTGTCCAGGCGGAGTTTTTCCAGTCCACCGGCATCCAACCCGCAGAAACCTTCCAATAGCGGAACAGCCTCAGGCTCCGAAGATTTATCTTCCAGTGAGCTGCGGTCCAGGTCTTTCGGACGGGAATCCACCGGATTGATCAGCCAGTTCCGTATCCTCCCGATATCCGCGACGGACAAAGCCCCCTCAATGATGATAATATCGGCCCGCCGCACGTCAATTTCACACTCGGGATGACTCAGCCTGAGCCCCCGGGCTGCGGAGTCGGCCCGCTGATCGAACTGACCCGGAAGAAATTCACGGGCAATACACTCACCTTTTCCTGATAATGCCGCGATACCGGAAATCACATTATCCGTTGGCGGTTCATAGAGCAGTCCCGGGGCCAGGATTGATAATTCTTCCCGGGAGAACCCGGAAATTTCATAGAGGGTGATGAGGCGTACATTATCCAGGTGAATCAGAATCAACGCAGAACGGAGCTCGGCCGCAAGATTCCGGGCCTCGAAGTCCCGGCCTTCTTTACGTTCAATAAATATTTTTTGGCATTCGGCCACTCATTCCCCCGGAAATCACGGGAGAATACCCCGCCCGCGATTGATTCCCGAGGAGGTTATTCGCCCATAGTAGTCCGTTTACGGCGGACTGTAGAAACTCCCGCCCTTATCGCGGAAATATATGGAAACTCTGTAATTCATTGTTAAATAAGCACATACAATCCGTCAACATTCAGAAAACAGGTGACCACATAGAATTTTGTGACGGATTCGTGACGAACTACCTCCCGAATTCGTTGTGAAAGTTCTTGTTTATCTCATCCCGGATCTCCATCCAGAGATCAGGATCTTTTTCCCACACCATCATGCAGGCTATAAGCCGTTTCGAAGTCTTGCGGCGCCCCTGGCGATACTGGGCAACTGTTGCGGCTGAGGTCAGGAACAGGCTGGCGACCTGAGGTGTTGAAAGTTCATGTTCGTCCTGAAACTTCTTCAGATACTCAAGTCTCTTCTCATTTTCATTGGACATATTTGAAGACTACCCCACTTTTACAAATAATGTCAATGAAGGATGTCATCGACACCCTGTTAAGACAGCAGACTTAGACTTCTGTCATTGGAGGGAAAAAACATTATGAGCGTTATCATTGTGACTGACTGACATAATTCGCCAATGACCCGAAAAGCGGAACCTGCCTGACTGTATATTCCTTTTCAGCTATTCGGCAGCTCTTGCGGCATTTTCATACCCCAGTTAATTCTTTTACTGAAATCTTTCTTCATACCGAAATGAGGATAGTTTTTTGTTGCAGTTTTTTGCTTTGCATCGGCTCATTATCACTATAGTGACGGCAACATTTCATTCCAAAGGAACTGGTTCACGACATTCACCGTATCGGAAAGATCTGCGGAATAAACAGCTGCCGAAATCGTCATCAGGGATGTTACGGCAGGCGGGGAACCATCAGCACAGAATACGGCATTTATTTGCCGCTGAGTTCGCCAGAGGTCAATTCCCATGACAATACAACTCCATTTTAACCGTTTAGAGGACTGATAAATGAATTCATACACGGAGTAAAGCAGTATTACATGGCTTTTTTGCCGTTAAGCCTTTCTTTGCCCTTTCCTATCGTGTATAAAATGTCATGGCCTGAAGTAACAGGTTGATATCCAAAAAGGAGGTAAGCAATGAAAAAAAGCTTACTTATGATTCTGGCAGTCCTGATTATTCTTGCCGTTCCCGCTTTCGCAAACGGCGGTGCTGATGACGGCACCAAAGTGTACGTATTCGCATCCGATGCCACATGGCCCCCGATGGAATACGTTGACGACAACGGCGAC
This sequence comes from Spirochaeta sp., assembly GCA_030635565.1. Taxonomy (GTDB): domain Bacteria; phylum Spirochaetota; class Spirochaetia; order DSM-2461; family DSM-2461; genus UBA2779. The sequence continues at coordinate 3,951 of DAOVYP010000069.1, forward strand.
ATCGTCGGCTTCGACCTGGACCTTCTGGAAGCCGTAGCGGAAGCCGCCGGATTTGAATATGAAGTTCAGAATACCGGATGGGACGGCATCTTCGCCGGTCTGGCCAACGGTGCATACGACGCCATCATCAGCTCGGTCACCATCACCGAAGAGCGGAAAGCTACAATGAGTTTCTCAAGCCCCTATATTAATGCCGGACAGATTCTGATTGTTCCCGTCGGCTACTCAGGCGGCGAAATGCTCGCGGATTTCTCCGGCAAGAGAGTCGGCGTCCAGCAGGGCACCACCGGCGACTTCGCCGTCGAGGAAATTGCTTCCATCAACCGACGGGCTTACGACGACATCGGCCTTGCAGTGGAAGATCTTGTAAACGGCAACCTTGCCGCCGTGGTCTGTGATTCTGTAACCGCCATCGACTACGTCGTTGCAAATGAAGCCTTCAAGGGTAAATTGGAGATTCTGGGCGAGCCTTTCACCGAAGAGGAATATGGAATCGCCGTCCAGAAGGATAACGACGAGCTGCTGTCTCTCCTGAACAAAGGCATCGCAGCCGTGTTTGCCGACGGAACCCAGACCAAACTGGTAGAGAAGTGGCTTCGCTAGAACAACAGAGAGGTCCCCGGATCGAAGTTACCGACGGGGCCCTCCTCCCTACTCGGGGCGATGGATATATCATCGATTCATGGAGACTTACGATCGCCTTCGCGATTCTGGCGCTGATCACGTTGATTTTCATCGCCAAAGATCCGTACGATCAGATATTCAGGGTTGTCATCAAAGGTGCACCCCTCACATTCGGCGTCACTGCCGGAGCAATCCTTGGATCCATCGTCCTGGGTTTATTCACCGGTCTCGGGCAGATCGCCCGGGGGCGGGCACTGAACCTTGTTGCCGGGGTGTACGTGGAACTGATCCGCGGTATCCCGCTGCTGGTTCAACTTATTTTTATTTATTTTGCTCTTGGGAAATTTTTCAGGCTTGACGGATTCCCCGCGGCTGTAATAGCCCTGTCCATCTGTTACGGCGCGTACATGGGGGAGATTTTCCGAGCTGGTATCCAGGCCATCCCAAGGGGGCAGATGGAAGCCGCCCTGGCACTGGGGATGACCCGGAGACAGGCCATGCGGCTGATAATCCTCCCTCAGACGATGAAAATCATTCTGCCGGCCATCGGTAATGAATTTATAGCCATGCTCAAGGATTCGTCCCTGGTGTCGGTAATAGCCCTGCGGGATATTCTCCGACGCGGCCGGGAGCACGTGTCCCGAACCTTCCTCTCCCTGGAAACTTATGCCGTTGTGGCCCTGGTGTACCTGGTGTTCACGTTGGTTCTCTCCAAACTGGTAGCCATGATGGAAGACAGGATGAATAAAAATGAGCGATAACAGGATCATGGTGGACATTCGCGGTGCCGAGAAGGATTTCGGTATCGTTATGGCTCTTAAAGGGGTGGATCTAACGGTGAACGAAGGAGAGGTTGTTCTCATTATCGGTCCATCAGGTTCCGGAAAAAGCACCCTTCTCCGCAGCATCAACAGACTCGAAGCTCTGACCGGTGGTCAGATTTTTGTTGACGGTGATCCATTGGTTGGACCTGATGCCGATATACGGAAAATCCGCGAGGAAACCGGTATGGTATTCCAGGATTTCAACCTGTTTCCGCACAAGACAGCTCTGGAGAACATCAGTCTCGCTCCGATGAAGGTAAAAAAGATTAGCATCGAAGAATCAGAGGCAAGGGCCCGGAAACTCCTCGAACGTGTCGGCCTCGGCGACCGGGGTGATTCTTATCCGGGGCAGCTCTCGGGAGGCCAGAAACAGCGCGTGGCCATAGCCCGGGCCCTGGCCATGGAACCCAAGGTAATGCTGTTTGATGAACCCACCAGTGCCCTTGATCCCGAGATGGTAAAGGAAGTTCTTGACGTCATGCTGGATCTGGTCAAAGAGGGCATGACAATGATGGTGGTGTCTCATGAAATGGGTTTCGCAAGGGCCGCTGCCGACAGAGTGGTGTTCATGGACGAAGGGGAGATCGTGGAAATCGGGCCGCCTGAAGAAATCTTCGAGAATGCCAGAGAAGAACGGACCAGGAAATTTCTGAAACACATACTCTGAGCTTTCATATCGGACTGGTCTCAGTACCGGTCTTTTTCGCCTCCGGCTGAGGTTTTTTCTTTACCCTGGCCGAGTTTACTCCCTATCTTAATTCCATGTCGTCAAATAAATCTCACCCTGAGAAACTTAAGGAACCTTTTTTCAAAGAATTCCGGGCGCTCAAACCTCATATACGAAAATACAGATGGGCTTATATCACTGGACTGGTATTTCTCATATTCACAGATGCGGGACAGATCGTCATTCCCAGGCTCATGGGAAATGCCGTCGATCTGATTGCCGTTGGTACGGGTCATGCCGCCGCGGTCGGGAAATTGATGCTTGGAATCATCGGCCTGGCCGTCGTCGTTGCCGTGGGCCGATACGGGTGGAGAAATTTTATCATCGGATCCGCCCGCAGGATCGAAACCGACCTGAGAAACGATCTCTACGGAAAGCTCCTTACACTGTCCGGATCTTTCTACGGTCGATACAAAGTGGGGGATCTGATGGCCCGGGCGACAAACGATCTCCGTTCGGTGAGAATGGCGACCGGAATGGCCCTCATTGCTTTTATTGACGGTATTTTCATGACCATAGTCATCCTCGTCGCATTGTTCGTCGGATACGGCCGGCTGGGATTGCTGATTGTCATACCTCTGCCGATTGTAACGGCAATGGCACTGATACTCGGCCGTATCATCGGCCCGCTGTTCCGAAAGGTTCAGGAAAGTTTCGCCCGGATCAGCGATCATGTTCAGGAAACACTGGCCGGTATCCGCGTCATCAAATCTTTTGCCCGGGAAAAGCGGGCACTTGATACTTTTGCGGAAATCAATGCCGATTACGGCAAGGCCAATATGTCCCTGGTAAGATTCTGGGGCTTGATATTTCCTGCAATGGGATTCATCGCGGGGCTGACTGTCCTGCTGCTGCTGTTTTTCGGAGGGCGGCAGGTTCTCGATGGGCGATTGAGCCCCGGTGATTTCGTAGCCGCCCTGGCATACCTCGGAATGCTCCTCTGGCCGGCCATGGGTGCCGGATGGGTGGTTAACATGATGCAGAGGGCGGCGGCATCCTTGAAACGGATCAATGCCGTTCTCGATGAAATCCCTGATATCGACGATCTGCCGGATGCCACCGACGATATTCCTTCAGGGGAGCTTGAATTCCGCTCGGTTCAATACGCGTATAATGATACGGATGTCGTTTTGAAAAATGTGAGCTTTATCGCGCATCGCGGCGGATCCACGGGGATACTCGGACGAACCGGATGCGGAAAAACCACATTGGTGAAACTGGTGCCCCGTCTTCTGGATCCGCCGGAAGGCTCTGTCCTCATCGGTGGGAAGGATATCCGCCTTGTTAAACGGAGCGCCCTCAGACAGGTTCTTGGCGTCGTACCCCAGGATGTGTTCCTGTTCTCCGATACCATCAGGGAAAACATCCTTTTCGCCAGGCCGGAAGCCTCTGATGATGATATCGAAGATGTGATTGACGCCGCCGGGCTCCGCACGGACCTCCCCTTCTTTCCTGAAGGACTGGAAACTCTGGTGGGAGAGAAAGGCGTCACCCTGTCCGGAGGTCAGAAACAGCGTATCGCCATTGCCCGGGCCCTGATTACAGATCCGGAACTACTCATACTCGACGATGCTCTCTCGGCGGTCGACGCGGATACCGAAGAAAGGATTCTGGAAAACCTTTTCAAAATGCGCCATGGAAGAACCACCTTGATGATATCCCACAGGGTTTCCGCCCTGTCCCGCTGCGATCGATGCGTCGTGCTTGAAGACGGCATGGTGAGCTCTATGGGTACTCATGAAGAACTTCTGGGCGAAGACGGTTTCTATCGGGAAATCGCCGATTTGCAGAAACTGGAGCATATCGAGGAGGAAAGCGCATGAGCGGCACAGCTGATGAAGTCATTCGCGGTTATTCTCCCGAAGTGATGAAGCGCCTCCTGGGCTATATAAAACCGTACAAGATCGCCGGGATGTTAACCATCTCTGCACTTGTTCTGGCAACGGCGGCGGAGCTCCTGCTGCCGATCGTGATGAAACTCACCCTGGACGACCATCTTCTCCGACGCGAAAACCGGCTTTCCGTCGTGTCGATTGAAGCGGCGGCGACTGGTGAAGGTCCGTTGGAACTGACTGAAAAACTGGCAGCCGATCTGCTGAAAGAAGGATTCCGCATCGGTGACAGCTTATTCGTCCCGTCACAGGCTCTTTCAGATCTGCACAGCGACGAACGTGCCGCTGCCGTGACGGCCGGATGGTTGGATGCCGAAAACTGGTACGTTGTGACGAATCCTGATGATGATGCACTGAATGTGATCAATGGACATGCGGATGATTTCATCCGGAGCGTTACAACCGATACCTTTGCGATCAGGATTTCCGACAGGGATAATTTGACGACAGATGAGCGCAGAGCCCTCCGTTCCGGTGATATTGCCGGTTTGAAGTCCCGTTCACTGCAGTATTTCCTGCTTCTGTTTTCCGTACTCATATTCACATTCGTACAGGTATACCAGGCATCATGGATCGGACAGAAAATCATGGCGGACATCCGCCAGGGGCTCCTGGGACATATTATGCGGCAATCACTCAAATACCTGGGGCA
>DAOVYP010000321.1 GCA_030635565.1 Spirochaeta sp.
AGGCAACAAAAGTAAAGAACTAGAGAGACAAGTGATGATAAGCGATTGGCAGTTTTGGCGTTTCATGTTGGCTGTGGTGCTTTTGGTGCGCGGACACCTCGATGGTGCTTCCCCTGCAGATCCGCCGACGAAACGGGTTTCCATCAACCGCTTTTTCGAGACTCCCATTCATGTTGAGGGTGGAGCCGTGAAGGTTGGCGAGACAGGGCTGACTCTGGCCGGTTCTCCCCTGAAAACGACGAAGATGCTCCAAGGTAAGGTTGGTTGAGAGTGACCTCTGGCGCCGTCCCCTCTGATTCCTTTTCCCTGGCGTTACTGGAACCGATCGACCCCCGGGAGCTGGTCGGGTCAGACAATCTGCTCCAGAGCGGGTTCTGGGGGGACTTCAAATCAACCGCCGGCTGGACTCCCTGAGGGTTCAGATGGGAGTTCAAATCCCCCTACGGCAGCTTTCAAGGGCGCATTCTCCTCCTGGAGAGGCGCTTCCCCGGAAATCTCCGTATGGCCTATATCCCTTACGGCCCCTCTCTACCCGATGAATTGGACGCCGATGTCGCCGCCGTCTCAAACCTGCTCACCGCCATTGCCCGGGCTTTGAAGTCCCATCTGCCGAAAAGCTGTTTCATGATCCGTTTCGATCTCACCGGCGGCACACGAGGTACAGTGGGGAGTCCCGAATCGGCAATCCGGCCTCAGCCCCTGGATTCTCCCCTTCGCCCGGCTCCCTACAGGGTGCAGCCCCAGGACACTGTGATACTGAATCTCGAGCCGGATGAAAACGCCCTGTTGGCCGGGATGCACAAGAAGACCCGGTACAACATTCGCCTGGCGACGAAAAAGGGCGTGGAAATCCATCGGCATACCGGGGATGCGGCACTGCAGATTCTTCCTCAATGGTATGAGCTGTATCGGGAAACAGGCCATCGGGACGGTATCTCTCTCCATTCCGAATCGTATTACAGAAGACTTATTGAAAACGTCCGGGCCGCCGGGGAAGCCGGGGCAGAAAGTCCGGCGATTTCCCTCTACACCGCAAAGCATGAAGGCGATACCCTGGCGGGCATCATTGTGGTCAGATCCGGCGGCCGGTCGGTTTACATGTATGGAGCCTCCGGTGCCCTGAAGCGTGAGCTGATGCCCAACCAATTACTCCAGTGGGCTGCTATCCGGGATGCCCGGAATGAGGGCGCTCTGGAATATGATTTTTTCGGGATTCCTCCGGCTGACGATCCTTCTCATCCTATGCACGGTCTCTGGCGTTTCAAAACCGGATTCGGCGGGGAGATACTCCATTACCGGGGAGCCTGGGATTACGCATGCAAACCTGCAGTCTACAACCTGTATCGATGGGCTGAGAAACTGCGTGGCCGGCTGGCCGCCCTCCGGAAAAAGTCTGCCTGAAGTTCCGTCATGCATCCGGACATGACGCCGTGATATAAGTTTTTATTTTTCTCTTGTATTATTGCTGTATGGAATCCTGGATGAACGGTCTTTCGTCAGAACTGTTTTGGGATGTATCACAAAAAGATGTTGATCCTGATCGGCATGAGCGATGGCTTATTGAAAGAGTTCTACAGCGTGGAAGTTGGGAGGACTGGCTTCTGATACGCAGCTATTATGATAAAACCAGACTCCTCAATCTCTTTCCTCAATTGAGAATTGATCCCAAGTCGGCACATTTTCTCAAAAGATATTGCAGCCTATGATGTTTTACCCTGAGAGTGTCTCACCGGAACTACTCCAACTTCTTAAGGATCTTATGTTGGAGACTGAATTAGAGGAATTCATCCTTGGAGGGGGGTACTTCCCTGTCGCTGCGTTTCGGGCACCGACAATCAATTGATCTTAATCTCTTCACTATCCAACCCTTTAATTCCCGGCAATTCATCAATCTTTTACACAGCCTGTTCAACAATCTTGAAGTTGTGAATCAGACCGTTGGCAGTGTTTGTACCATAGCACATAACTTTAAACTGGATATCCTTCATCATCCTCATCCTCTGCTTTTTAATCCGATTGTTGATGATGGGATTCGTTTTTTCTCCCTTCCGGATTTGGCGGCCATGAAAATTAATGCCGTCACAAACAGGGGATCAAAGAAAGATTTTACCGATCTTCTACTTCTTCATGAGAATGGGATTAATCTGGCTCAGGCATTGGATTATTTCTGTGATAAATATGGTAATGCAGGTCGCTTTTTAGCTGTTCGCAGCCTGGCATGGTTCGAGGATGCTGAATCCGAACCGGATCCGATATTCCTGAATGGATGGGTCTGGAAAGAGATTCGTCAACGTATTGAATCCCTTGTTGATGGAATTATTCGGTAAAACAGTCACCTGGAGAACTCTGTCAGAGGGGGAACTCTTACGAATTATTTAAGGGCCAGGCGATATATAGCTGCCAGATCCTCATCGCTGTAGCCCTCAATACCCCAAAGTCCGCATAGAGTTCTTGCCTGTTTTACGAGTTCAGGGATATCTGGATTATCAATCCCGGCATCCCGGAGGTTTATCGGACAATCTGTATCTTGAATCCAACGGCTGAATTTTTCGATTACCTTATTACATGCCGAACCCTCTTCCAGTCCTTTTATCTCATCACCCATTTCCAGAATTCTATCACCGAAGAGGAGAATCCGGGGAGCAATGGAATCTCTTTTATACTTTAACCAGGCCGGGAAAATTGCAGCAAGACCGGCTCCATGTGCAATATCATAGATAGCACTTAAAGGATGTTCCAGCATGTGATTGGGTGTGCTGGCCCCCTCTACACCGGCGTTACCGAGTCCGTTCCATGCTAGAGCACCGGCCCACATTAAAGCAGCCCGGGCATTCTTGTTGCGGACATCCTTCTGAACCATGTTAAAACTGGACATGACGGCTCTGACAGTTCCTTCTACAAACCCGTCCTGAACAGGTGCGAAGGAATCAGTGGATGTGAAGTAGCCCTCCAGAAGGTGGCTCATAATATCAAAACTGGCATAAGCCGTGTATTTAAGGGGAAGGGTAAAAGTTAAAGAGGGATCCAGAAAAGCTGCTCTGGGGATAATGAAGGGTGATCTGGCACCGAATTTCTCATTTGTATCTGTGTTGGTTATTACACTGACCTGATTAGTTTCTGATGAGGTAGCAGGCAGGGTCTGGACCGCAATAACGGGAATTGCCTTTTTTATCGTTGCTTTTCGAGAATAGAAATCCCAGAGATTACCGGAATAACAGGCTCCGGCGGCTATGGCTTTTGATTCATCGATTACACTTCCACCTCCCACCGCGATTATCACCTCAGCATTCATCGCGACTGCTTTTTCGGCACCTTCTCGGGCGTGGGTCAGCTCGGGATTGGGTTTAACCCCTGAATACTCCTCGACTGATATACCAGAATCCTCAAGTATGGAAACAACCCGTTCATACAGGCCGCTTTCCCGTATACTGTTTCTGCCGTAGACAAGAAGTGCTTTTGTACCAAAATCTCTGGTTGTTTTACCAAGATCTTTCAGAATGTCATCACCAAAGATAATCCTGGTAGGGGAGGAAAATTCAAAATTCTGCATTGCTTAGCCTCTCGAATAATACAGATTAGAGTTATAATATCAAGCTGAGATTAATGAGTATATATTCGTAACCACTCAGCTATAACAAACCAAGAGTCAATTCAGAAGACAGCTTAAAAACATTGGCAAGAGCTTCAAGAATATCTTTCCCCTGTTTTTGAACAGTAGAAATATAGCTTCTGATTG
>DAOVYP010000286.1 GCA_030635565.1 Spirochaeta sp.
AGTCATCAAACTGCGGGATGAGCGAGCCATCATCCAGGTTTACGAGGATACGACAGGGGTCAAGCCGGGAGAGCCTATATACGGCAGCGGGCTGCCCCTCTCGGTGGAACTGGGGCCAGGCCTCATCGGGAACATCTACGACGGTATCCAGCGCCCTCTCGTGCAGATAAAAGAAAAGTCCGGTGTCTACATCGGACGGGGTGTCGATCTTCCAGGCCTGGATCGGGATAAATCCTGGCACTTCGTCCCCATCAGAAAGGCCGGAGAAATCATTGAACAGGGGCAGATAATCGGCACTGTCGTCGAAAGCCGGAGAATCGAACATAGAATCCTGGTACCACCAGATATCAGCGGAGAACTCTCCGGAATTGTGGAAGAGGGTGAATATACGGTTGACGACGAAATCGCCTCGGTGAAGACGGCATTCGGGGATCGGGCGCTCACCATGAAGCAGCGTTGGCCGATCCGCAACCCCCGGCCGGTTTCATACCGTCGGCTGGTGGACGAGCCGCTGATTACCGGTCAGCGGGTCATCGATACCCTTTTTCCCGTTGGTAAGGGGGGAACTGTCGCCATCCCGGGCGGCTTCGGCACGGGTAAAACCATGACCCAGCACGCCATAGCCAAATGGTCGGATGCTGATATCATCGTCTACATCGGCTGCGGGGAGAGGGGTAACGAGATGACCGATGTACTCACCGAATTCCCGGAGCTTATAGACCCACGCACGGGTATGAGTCTGATGGAGCGTACCATACTCATCGCCAACACATCCAACATGCCGGTTTCCGCCCGGGAAGCCAGTATTTATACCGGTGTCACCCTGGCCGAGTTCTACCGCGATCAGGGATATGATGTCGCCATCATGGCGGATTCCACCAGCCGTTGGGCCGAGGCTCTTCGGGAGCTCTCGGGGAGGATGGAGGAGATGCCGGCGGAAGAAGGCTTTCCCGCATACCTTCCCACCCGGATTGCCGAATTCTATGAACGGGCGGGCAGCATGGAGACCCTGTCGGGGAGAAGGGGCTCGGTTACCATCATCGGTGCAGTCTCACCGCCGGGAGGAGATTTCTCGGAACCGGTAACACAGCACACAAAGCGATTTGTACGGGCCTTCTGGGCTCTGGACCGACAACTTGCCAACGCCCGGCACTATCCGGCCATATCCTGGCTGGAGAGCTATTCGGAGTATCTGCCGGATATAACCGGATGGTGGGGTGAGCACGGTGGAGAGGATTGGGAGAAAATCCGGCAGGAAATAATGGACCTGCTCAATCGTGAAGTCCGCCTGCAGCAAGTCGTGAAGCTCGTCGGTCCCGACGCCCTGCCCGACAGCCAGCGTTTCGTCATCGAAGTATGTACCCTATTCAAGAACGCCTTCCTGCAGCAGGACGCCTTTGACGATGTGGATCGATATTCCGTCGTTGAAAAGCAGTTGGCGATGCTCCGGCTCATTCTGAGTTATTGGAACAGGGGCAGCGAAGCCATCAAGCGGGGTGTTACCCTGCATAAGCTCAAGCGAATGAAAGTCCTCGCCGAGATTATCCGCATGAAATCCTCCATTCCCGATGATAAAGTGGAGGAGCTTGACCTTCTGCAAGCCCGCCTGGAACGGTCAATCGAGAAACTGGAGTCCGTGTATGCCTGACACCCCCTCTCCCGACATATCACGAAAGGATCTGGAAACCCTGAGTCGAAGCCTCACTTCCGGGCGTGAATACATCGGTGTCGATCGTATGGAAGGCCCACTTGTATACCTCCGCAAAACCCATCCGGTGGGATACCGTGAGCTGGCGGAAATCGTGGCGCCCGACGGGAAAGTGCGATTGGGGCTCGTGCTCGAAACCGGCAAAGATGCCGTTGTTGTCCAGGTATTCGAGGGTACCGTGGGGCTCACCATGCCGGAAACTCATGTCCGTTTCAAAGGAGAACCGCTTACTCTTGGAGTCTCCGACCAAATGCTGGGCCGCGTTTTCAACGGTCTGGGGCAGCCCATCGATGGTGGTGCAACGCCCCTGGCTGCCTTCTACCGTGATATCAACGGATTGCCGTTGAATCCCACCGCCCGCCGGTATCCCCGGGATTTTATACAGACGGGCATCTCTGCCATCGACGGCATGAACACGCTCATCAGGGGACAGAAACTGCCCATTTTCTCCGGGAACGGCCTTCCCCACATTCAGCTGGCGGCGCAGATAGCCCGACAGGCGAAAATTCGCGGGGCCGAGACGGATTTCGCCGTTGTATTCGCGGCTATGGGCGTTAAAGCGGATGTTGCCCAGTATTTTTCCCGGAGTTTCGAAGAATCCGGCGTTCAGGAAAAAACAGCATTGTTCCTCTCCCTGGCGGACGAACCCTCGATTGAGCGCCTGGTGACACCGCGAACGGCGCTCACTCTCGCGGAGCACCTGGCCTTCGATCTGAACATGCATGTCCTTGTTATATTGATAGATATGACCAACTACTGCGAAGCGCTGCGGGAAATCTCCACACTGAGGGGGGAAATTCCCTCACGGAAGGGATACCCCGGTTACCTCTACTCCGATTTATCGGAACTTTACGAACGATCCGGTATGATCGAAGGATCAACGGGCTCCATCACTCAGCTGCCTGTCCTAACCATGCCGAACGATGACATCTCCCATCCCATCCCGGATCTCACCGGTTATATCACCGAGGGTCAGATTGTCTTTGACCGTGAAATGCACAATCGTGGTATACAGCCTCCCATCGCCGGCCTGCCGTCGCTCTCGCGGTTGATGAAAGATGGAATCGGGGAAAACCGGACACGAAAAGACCACCCCCACCTGGCAAGCCAGCTTTTTGCGGCTTACAGTTACGTCAAGGACGTAAGGAATTTGGCTTCGGTTATCGGCGAGGAAGAGCTCACACCCCTGGATCAGCAGTACCTGGCTTTCGGTGAGTTTTTCGAAAATGAGTTCATCTCCCAGGCCTCCGACGAAGACCGAACCATAGAAGAAACTCTGGATATCGGCTGGAGAGCTTTATCCATGCTTCCTGTAGAAGAACTCCATCGGGTAACCGAACAGGAAATTGCAGATCATTATGTCCGTCCGTAACGTCGCTACCAAAACCAATCTTATGAACCTCAGCCGGGAATTGGAATTCGCCCGGTTGGGATATGAACTTCTGGATCAGAAACGCAACATCCTGGTTCTTGAACTCCTGGCCATGGTAGACCAGGCCGCCGACTATGAGAAACAGGTACAAAAGGCTTTGGTCACAGCATTCTCCAGTTTCGAACAGTCGGTGCTCAATGGAGGAAAGCTTCAACTCATGAACGTTACAGGTGCTGTGGACATCGACTCGTCAATAACGCTCCGACAGAGAAAGGTGATGGGTGTGAGATTACCTGTCGTTGAAACTGAATTCCACGAAAATCCCCCGTATTTCAGTCCCGCCGGCACCTCGTTCTGGGTAGACGATTCTATCGAAGGTTTCAAGAACGCCCTTAAACTGATGGGCCGTCTGGCGGAGCTGAAAGTCTCCATTTTCCGTCTGGCCCGGGAAGTCAAGAGAACCATTCGCAAGGTAAACGCACTGGAACGCATCGCCATCCCGGAGCTGGATATCGCCGTGAAACAGATACGTGACAGATTGGAAGAGAACGAACGGGAAATGTTCACGTTGATGAAATTGGTGAAAACGCGTCTGGAACAGAAGGAGGGCTTATGACAAAAGGACCGATCCAGCGAATCCTGGTTTTTATCGATGGTAGTGAGGAATCTCTTGTAGCCTGTGAATACAGTATTCTTCTGACCAGGATCGTTCACGCCCGGCTTATCGGGGCGTACGTCGTTAATACCCGAGCCCTCAGCGATTTACGCAAGACGCATATTTTCCTGGCCGCCGAAGAAGTGGAATACGCCAGGGATATCGAAGAGGATGCACACCGATACCTGGAGCATGCCACCCGGACGGCAGCGTCGAAAGGAGTTGAGATAGAAACCATTAAAACCAGCGGCAGCGTGCACCAGGAACTTCTTCGGATCATAGAAGAAAAGGATATAGACCTCCTTGTGATCGGCGAACTGGCCCATGTCCGCAGCCGCCTCGATGA